>SKXL01000218.1 GCA_007128425.1 Balneolales bacterium
ATTTGCTTGAACGCATACCAGAAGAGGGTGAGACGATTGAGTTCAAGGGTCTGGAACTGACCGTCAATGAAATGGATAACAACAGATTGTCAAAGGTTGAAGTCAAGGTTCTGGATGATACCGAACAAAAAGCCGGTGCTCGGAAAAAATAAATTTTGTAGTACTAATCTGAATTATTTTTAATCCGATTTTACCTTACCATTCCCGGTCTCGGTTTAAAAGAATGCCCCGAAGAATCGGCAGGGATGCCTGAATAATACGAATTTACCGGCTATATTGAATATTTTGTGAGGCAACCATCACCTCAGTGGCCACGGCTGGTCCGCATACCCATGTCAATGGAACCAACGGAATCTACACCGTTTCGGTGAACGGCTCGGCAACCGTCTGCAACAGCATGCAACATGGCGGTGCGCCGTCCGGGCGGCAGAAACTGACCAGGGTCGATAACTGGGAACCTGCCCGGATTGATGGGCACGACAAACAGTGGTATCGCATGTCCGAATTCGCACACAGGATTCAAGACCATCCTCCAGGAAGGTAGACGATCCTCTTACCATTATCATCATTCATGTCGTTACTGCATTGCATATATTCAAATAGTTAACCGATAATTTCAACCGGGAAACCAATATGAAAAGACGAGATTTTACAAAATTTGGCCTTTTAACTTCTGCCTTGTTTTCCACCGGCGGGCTGGCAGCAGCCTGGCCAGATCCGGCATCGAGTGCTGCAAATTCAACGGCCGCAAGTTCTTCTGGCAACGAGGCATCCGATAACCTGCAGTCCGATTCCATACTATCCGGCAAAACACAAAACAAGGATATCATTCCTGAATTCAAACCTTTATTCAATGGAAAGGATCTCGGTGGGTTCGTAGACATCAATACCTCTGAAGAGACCTGGAGAGTGGAAGACGGTATTTTAATCTGTTCGGGGCATCCCATAGGTGTAATGCGAACAGAAAAGCAATACGAAAATTTCATACTCGATATTGAATGGCGATTTATGGAGGAAGGCGGCAATTCGGGTGTTTTCATTTGGGCCGATGGCATCCCATTTGAAAACAGACCTTTCCCCACTGGAATCGAAGTTCAGATGCTGGACCCCGCCTGGGCCGAAATTCACGATCGTCCAACGGAATACGTGCATGGACACCTGTTTCCGGTTATGGGGCTGCAAGGTACCATACCGGACAACCCATCCGAGACCGTACGGGGCAGAAGCTATTCCCTTGAAGAAAGGGTGAAAAGGATGGGAAATTGGAACCGGTATATCGTTGTTTGCGTTGATGGCACAATCAAATTGGCTGTAAACGGCAAATTTGTCAATGGTATGCGATCAACGAAGCGAAAAAAAGGTTATATCTGTCCGGAATCAGAAGGAGCTGAAATCCATTTTCGGAAAATCGATATCATGGAGCTTCCCGGTTGTGTGATCACTCCGGATCAAATTGCTATTGAAGCCAACTAAGCGCTGGAAATAAAATCCGAGACATGCTGCTCCCGAAATACCCATGTTTTCCTCAAGGCGGATTTTGTTCTGAGCATACCATTTACGGTTGTCGTTGGTGGCATAGATCTTATCGGTTTGAATCAACACCGGATAGCACCCAAACAGTAATTTGTAAACCTTTGCCTGCTTTTGCAAGTCCACATTTTTATTTTAGGCGTCCCAGCTCAGGGTTTGTTTGGACAAAACCCCTCGATCAGCGATAAACCCAGCTTGGGGCCAAACGCAATGGATTTTTAACTACCTGTCAGAGCGCAATGATCCCGGTTTGACCGGATTGTTGCTTACCAAATTTTTTTGTAGTATGTAAAATTGAGAAGGTTTGTTTTAATGTTGATTAATCTATTGGTAGATAAGGCTTTATATTCCATAACATAAACAAATTTTCCCTTTTTTTATGAATAATTCAGGCTAAAGAAAAATTATGATAGCAAGGTATTCACGCGATGAAATGGCTTCTATTTGGACTGAGGAAAATCAGTTTCAGTCCTGGCTGGATGTGGAAATTGCAGCTTGCAAAGCCTGGAGTCGTCTGGGCGTCATCCCGGAAGTGGATGTGCAAAAAATGGAAGCAAATGCCCGTTTTGATATTAAGCGTATTCATGAGATAGAAGAGCAAACACGACATGATGTTGTCGCTTTTACACGTGCGGTTTCGGAATCACTGGGAGAGGAAAAAAAATGGGTACATTACGGTCTGACATCCACCGATGTTGTGGATACAGCTCTTGGTGTACGAATCCGTCAGTCAAACCGAATAATTCGACAAGGTCTTGAAAGGATGATCGCTGTGCTGGCCGCCAAAGCTCGTGAGCATAAATATACGATCATGATGGGGCGCACACATGGCATACACGCTGAACCCACAACTTTCGGTCTGAAATGTGCGCTCTGGTATGAAGAAATGAAACGTAACATCGAACGTTTTGAATTTGCAGCAGAAGGTGTGGAATATGGAAAGCTATCGGGAGCTGTCGGAACTTTCGCAAACATCCCGCCGGAGGTGGAGGAAATTACATGCGAGCTTCTGAAACTCAAACCTGCACCTGTGTCCACCCAGACTCTGCAGCGTGACCGGCATGCCTGCTATATGTCCACTTTGGCACTTATTGGTGCCAGTATGGAAAAGATAGCAGTAGAAATTCGGCATCTGCAGAAAACCGAAACCAGGGAAGTTGAGGAGCAGTTTAAAAAGGGTCAGAAAGGGTCTTCAGCCATGCCGCACAAGCGTAATCCCATCAGTTCGGAAAACATTACCGGATGTGCCCGGGTGCTTCGAGGTTATATGGTGACCGCTTTTGAAAATATTGCTCTCTGGCACGAACGCGATATATCACACTCTTCGGCTGAACGAATTATCATCCCTGATGCGCTCATTCTGCTGGATTATATGCTCCACCGGTTTGCAGGTGTTGTCGAAAACCTGGTGGTCTATCCGGAGAATATGAAAAACAATATCGACAAAACCCATGGTGTGATCTTTTCACAGCAGGTGCTGCTGAAATTGATCGAAAAAGGCCTATCACGCGAGAAAGCGTATGATCTGGTTCAGCCGCTTGCAATGCAGGCATGGGAGCAGAAAAGATCATTCAGGAAGCTGTTGGACGACAGTCCCGGTATCACTTCGCAAATGAACCAAAAAGACCTGGACAATGCGTTCGATCCGGGGCATCACACCCGGAACGTCGATACAATTTTCAAGCGAATTGGTTTATAGCCAGCTCTTGCAGCTTTTTTCTTTCTATTTTTCCAAGTGCTGAGCGTGGAAGAGAACCGATGTAACCGATTCTTTTTGGGCGCATATAGGCTTTCAGGCGTGATGAGGTAAATGCAAGTATTCGCTGTTCTGCCTCGGGGTTCCTGGATTTCGGAACAATCAGTGCAACCACCAACTGCCCCCATTCATGGTCTGGTATCCATGTTACCCCTGCATCATCAATTTCGCTGCACTGCTGCAGAATGGATTCAATCTCTTCCGGATTAATATTCTCGCCTCCGGAAATGATCAAATCTGTTCTACGGGCTTCAATATATAAATTGCCCCTGCTGTCTGCACGAGCAAAATCTCCGGTATCGAACCAGCGATCACCAGATGATCCGTGAACTTTAGATATAAAGCTATTTAGTGTGTCCGATTCCGACAGATACCCCGGGAACAGCTGCGGCCCCCTGACATGCAGCGAACCGATCATATCAGGTGCAAGCTCTTTGCCCTGATCATCCCGAATTTGAATTTCATGATCGGGAAACGGGCTTCCGACAGAGCGATCCGGACTGGACCCGTCCAGCTTCTGGGATGCAATCTGACCACATGTCTCTGTCATGCCGTAGCTGAAAGTTACCGGCCAGCCCATTTTTCGGGCGTGATGGACAAGCCCCGGGTTGGCAGGGCCTCCACCAACCAAAAGCTGGTTCAGTCCTGCATCATATGGCATACGGTACCCTTCCTGATAATCAAGCAGGCGATGAAGCATGGTTGGCACAAGCGAGATGCGTTTTATGGCCGGTTGATTTCTCAACGCATCCAGTATGTTACGGGAGTCAAATCTGTCCCATAAATAAATTCCGGTACCACTCAGAAGTGCGCGAAAAACAATGGAAATCCCGCCCGTATGATGCAATGGCAGGCAATGACCCCACAGGTGCTCACGGGTATCCGTTGCTGCCCGGACTTCACGAAAGGCATTCCGTGTTGCTGCAATCATATTTTTTCGGAGAAGTGCGACTCCTTTTGGCCGCCCGGATGTCCCGGAGGTAGCCAATCCACAGAATATCACATCGGGGTGATGAGTAAAAGGAATCAGCGTTTTCAGTGTAAGATCAGGTGACGCAGCAACTTGCGAATGTCCGGTTTCATCGCCCGGTAAACTGCGCTGAAAGACCGGGATCTCATAATAGGTCAATCCATTTCCATCGTTGCTTGAATGCGAAATGGATTGCTTGCCGCCAGAAGTTCTGATCACAACATCTGGCCGGAAAACATTCAGGGCACCAGGATTCTCTGGATGGAACGGAACAAACGGAATGGTATTCACCCAACAGAACACCATCCACAAAATTGATTCTATTCGATTGGTCGTATCAATTCCGGCAACACATTTTGAAGCACCGGTGAAATCCGCATATTCCATATTCAGCGTTCGGCACGCATCTTCAAACAGATGGCGGGCTGCCTGCAAGATGGTTGGCAAGTCTTTGTAAGTTAAAGAATACGTGCCATTGGTCAGGAACACAGACTCACCCCGGAATGACTCTGCGCTGAATAGCAGTCTGCCATTGGGCGAATATATTTTGCGGCCCGGCGAGTGCCGTCTGAATTTTCGAGCGGAGGTTGAGGCGGCTGAGGCCCTCCACTCTACCTGGATTGTTTTTAACTGATCAGATCGGCCAGGTTTCATTTTGTCGTTCGGGATTCCGGTTCAGGTGAAATCCAGGGCTGATCGATATTTGGACTGATCCCGATTCCAGGATTGGAATTGAACTTGATATGAGGACCCGGCATTGACGGAGTTACATCATTTACCAGAAAAGGGCCGGTGGCGAGACCGTGATCCGTTTCCCTGTTGGAATTGAATAGTGCGGCAATGTGAGCCAGCAATGTGCGACCTACCGCTGTTTCAAATACGGAAGAAACGGTTACAGATATATTGCTCTGGATCAAAGCCTCCATCTCACGGAAGGAACCGAATAGCATTGGTTTTATAACCAGAAAATCAACACTTTCACTCTGGGTCAATGAGTGTACTTCGGCAGAGGTGCGGGCGGACTCATCAGCAGCAACAGAAATACCAAAGTTCCGAAGTTCAGAAAAAGATGGGTCATCCGGAGCGCTTAACGGCTCTTCGATGTACTGAATGTTGGTGCCGGTCTGATTGGAATCGAAACCGGAACGAAGCTTTTTGAATAATTCCCTGGTCACTGGCAAAGAAAATGATCTGTTGGCATCGTATCGAAAGATGATATCCGGGAAACGGGCACAGGTTTCCGTGATGATTTCGTACGCCCGGCCGGCATCGCCCGGAAGTTTGATCTTAACTGTCCTGAATCCCGTTTCTTTGAGAAGATGAATGGATTGTAACAGTTCGTCAAGCGTTTCATCATGGACTAGCGCATTACAGTATACATAGTTTTTTGTTATTGTTGGATTTGAAAACCATAGATTTCGCCAAAAGGAGTACAGCGGTAGTCCGGCAGCAATCGCTTTTTGTTGCTCATCAAGCATGGAAAGGCCGAATCGGACGGATGGCAAGGATTCCAGTCCAGCATTCTGAGTATCATCATCGAGAAATTTGCCAAGCGTCGATTTTTGAAAATGCTGAAGGATCGCACTCCAGTTGCTCTTTAAAAAAGAGCCGGCATCCTCAATGGATTCCTCTGAAAACCCCGGCAAAGGAGCGATTTCAGACCAAATATTGCTTCCGTTTCCGAGAATAAAACCTTCCCGTGCCTCAATGGTGCCGGTGGCGTATTGAAACGGAGTGCGGAAAGGAACAGTGTAGCGGGCAAGTATCAGTGATTTTTGTTTCATTGCTTTTCGGATTCTTGTAAAAGAACGGCTAGTTTGAGAGAACGATTCCAAGTGAAAATAGCACACCAAATGCGGTCATGAACTGGGCTGTTCGAATAAGGATAGTGTTAAAATTTTCCTTCCGGTCTTCTTTCCAGAACCTCAGAATCAAAAAAAACGCAGGTATCAAGAGGATCATAGGCAGAAGTATGACCAACTCATACGATTCACGAAAATAGAAATGGGGAGGAACGGCAAAAGCAACAACAGCCAGAAGTAAAAACTGCCAGCGTCCAAATTGTTCACCCAATAATACAACAAGTGTTCTTTTATTTGCCCGCCGATCGGTGTGAACATCCCGGTAATTATTGGCAACCAGGATCATGGTGGATAGGGAGCCGATGGCGATAGCGGCCCATAAAGCGTCCGGAGACCATTGAAGAGCATTGACATAATATGTTCCCATAACAGCAGCGAGGCCGAAGAACAGGAAGACAAAAAGATCGCCAAGGCCATTGTAGGCAAGTGGTAAGGGGCCACCGGTATAGAGGATGCCAGAAGCGATGGAGAGTAGACCGATCGCAAGAATCGGCCAGCCGGCATGATATACAAGATATAGGCCGAGAAGAAATGCCATAAAAAACGTTGTCAATGCAGCAGAAAGCATGGTTTTTGGTGGGATTTCGCCGGACGATGAAGCCCTGGCAAAACCGACACGGTCTGCAGTGTCAGCTCCATGACGATAATCAAAATAGTCATTGGCGAAGTTTGTGGCGATCTGAATGAGAATGGCACATAACAGGGCTGTGATCGTTGCCGGCAGGTGAAAAAGACCATGACTCCAGGCGAGTGAACTTCCAACCAGCACCGGTATGAGTGATGCCGGCAATGTCCTGAGTCGTGCCGCTTCAACCCAAACTGATATTTTCATGTAAATAATGAGATCATTTTTATTGACTTGCATGCTATAAAATAATGAAAAGAGCATAAGTATTGCGTTTAAACCTCGACTGAAAGCGCTTTTTTGGTTTATATAAAGCAAAATATTGAAATGAAGTGAATTTATAAGTTGAAAAATTATTTTTATTTAAATAAATATGGATTTTTTAAGTTTAAGACTTATATTTGTTCTATCTGTTAAATCGGAAGCAAACTTGAACCTTTAGAGCATTTTTTCATGAGTAAAACGTATAGGAGATTCGATGCACTGGAAGCCGTCAGAAAGGCGGAAGATACCTTGATAGCCAGAAATGGATCGGGGAAAATCGATATGAATATCGCCAGGATTTTCGGCGAAAATTGTCTTTCGATAGATACTCTGAAAGAACGGCTTCCCGGAACTGTTTGGAAAGTTCTGAAAAAAACAATTCGGGACAACGCTCCGCTTGACTTTGAAGTGGCCGATGCCGTTGCCGTTGTAATGAAGGAGTGGGCCACGGAAAAGGGGGCGACCCATTACACCCATTGGTTTCAACCACTTACCGGTGCTACAGCGGAAAAGCATGACAGTTTTATCACGCCAAATCAGGGTGGAGGTGCCATTACGCAGTTTTCAGGAAATGATCTGATGCGTGGAGAACCGGATGCCTCGAGTTTCCCGAGCGGCGGTTTGCGACCGACTTTTGAGGCTCGCGGGTATACGGCCTGGGATCCCACCTCGCCGGCCTTCATCATTGAAAACGGAAGAGGCTCAACGCTCTGCATCCCTACCGTCTTTGCGTCGTGGAAAGGTGAATCACTTGATTTTAAAACACCGCTATTGCGATCCATTGAGGCCCTCAACAAACAGGCAATGCGCGCATTGAATCTGTTTGGCGTGGAGAATCTAAAATGGGTGAATGCAACGGGCGGATTTGAACAGGAATATTTCCTCATAGATCAAGAATATTTTTATCGCCGGCCTGACCTGATGACCTCAGGACGAACACTTTTTGGAGCCAAACCACCCAAAGGTCAGGAATTGGATGATCACTACTTCGGATCCATCCCGGACCGCATCTTATCCTTCATGCTTGAGACTGAAAAGGAGCTGTACCGTCTTGGTGTTCCGGTAAAAACGCGGCATAATGAAGTGGCCCCAAGTCAGTATGAAATTGCACCGGTATTTGAAAAAGCTAATGTTGCAGCCGACCATCAGCAGCTTACAATGATCATGTTGAAAAAAATCGCAAGGAAATACGGTCTGGTGTGTCTGCTGCATGAAAAACCCTTTGCCGGCCTCAACGGCAGCGGAAAACATGCCAACTGGTCTATGGTGACCAGCAGGGGGGCCAATTTGCTGGAACCGGGTGACAGTCCCCATGAAAACATGCAGTTTCTGTTTTTCTTTGCTGCAACCCTCAAAGCGGTACATGATTACCAGGGATTGCTCAGGGCATCTATCGCAAGTGCCGGTAATGACCACCGACTTGGTGCAAATGAGGCCCCCCCCGCCATCATATCAGCCTACATTGGTGAACAGCTGGATGATATTGTCGAACAGCTCAAATCCGGCAAGGCGAAAAGTTCCAAAGAAGGTGGACTTCTCGGTCTGGGAATCCCAGTGCTTCCAACCATACCCAAACATGCAGGTGACCGAAACAGGACTTCTCCGTTTGCATTCACCGGCAACAAGTTCGAGTTTCGGGCTGTCGGTTCGGAACAGACCGTATCCTTCCCGTTCGCGATTCTGAACACAGCTGTTGCAAGCTCGATTGATGAGATGACATCGTCGCTTGAGGCAGAGATGGAAAAAGGCAGTGACCTTGAAATGGCTCTGGAAGTTGTGCTGCAGAAAACCTTCGGTGATATAGATAAAATTCTGTTCCATGGCGATGGGTACTCCGACGATTGGCAGGAGGAAGCGAAAAAACGTGGTCTGCTCAATCATAAAACCACAATGGAGGCACTTCCCAGCCTTACCGATAAAAAGAGTGTTGCGCTCTTTGAAAAGTATAGCGTATTGTCTGAACTGGAACTTGAGGCCCGGCTGGAGATCTACCTTGAGCAGTATTTTATAAAACTGAATATCGAGGCCGAAACTACCGAGGACATTGTTCGCACCATGGTTGTACCTGCCACTATACGCTATCTGAATGAGATTCTTGCGGTCAACGATCGGGGCAAGTCAAGCAACCTGGATGTGACATCCACCAAAACACTTGCCGAAGAGGTCAATACCGTGTTGAGCCAACTTCTTGTTGCTGTAGACAAGCTCCGCAAGGTCAATGAAGATCTGGGTGGGGACTCCGTACCGGAAAAGGCAACCCACCTGTCCAAAGTGGTACTTCCGGAAATGAATAAAGTCCGGGAACTGGCTGACAAACTTGAAAAGCTTGTACCGGACGATTACTGGCCGCTGCCGTCCTATCGCGAAATGCTTTTTGTGAAATAGGACTCTTCTTGACGCAACAGAAGGAAAACAAGCCCGGGGCTGCGAAAGCAGGCCGGGCTTGCTTTCCTTCTGTGATTTTTAGTTGAAAATAATTTAATATTTCATTATCCTTTCCATTCTTAAACGGTAAAGCTTGCCGTTGAATATATTCTTTGTTACTGCTATTATTCTCTGTAGAAATATTGATCGATAAGTCTAAAAAAAATATCATGGTTGGTTCGTATCTGCGAATTACGATACTGTTTGTGGCGTTGTTGATCTTATCCGGTTGTCGTCCGGATGGCGATGTACTCGTCCTGAGACTTGGGCACGGACTCGATTCGTCGCACCCGGTACATGTAGGAATGGAGCGAATGGCCGAGCTGGTCAGTCAAAAGTCCGATGGCAGTATGCGCATCGATATCTATCCCAATGAGCAGCTCGGTACCGAACGTGAAACACTTGAACTGCTTCAGATCGGCAGTCTGGATATAACCAAGGTTTCGGCAGCAGTAATCGAAAGTTTTACATCGGTTTACTCAATTTTCAGTGTTCCCTTTCTGTTTGTCAATGACGAACACATGTACTCTATCCTTGATGGTCCCATCGGCAGACGAATTCTGGATGCCAGTGAACCGTATCGCATTGTTGGTCTTTGTTACTATGATGCGGGTACCCGCAGTTTTTATACCACAAACCGACCGGTTCATACCCCTGAGGATCTTCAGGGTCTCAGCATTAGGGTACAGGAGAGCCCATCCGCGATCCAAATGGTCAACATCCTTGGTGGATCAGCAACACCCATCTCATGGGGTGAGCTTTATACGGCACTTCAGCAGGGTGTCGTAGACGGAGCAGAAAATAATCCGCCAAGTTTTTATTTGTCCCGTCACTATGAAGTTTCAAAATATTACAGTCTCAATGAACATACGGCAGTGCCTGATATATTAGTGATTTCACGGCATACATGGGAACAGGTGTTGAATGAGGAGCAGCGTGCCATTATTCAGGAAGCTGCGCTTGAGTCGGTCCCATATCAACGCGAACTTTGGGAAGAAGCAAGCGAAGCCGCACTCAAAGCGGTCCAGGAGGCAGGGGTCGAAGTGATATACCCGGATCGCATTCCTTTTATGGAGGCATCCGAACCATTTTATGAGCGAATGAGGACACGACAGCCCGAATTGTATAAGCTGTATCTTGAAATCCAGGAGTTAGGAAATGAATTTATTGATTAAGGCACTTGATTACATCCTGTCCCGCATGTCTGTCATCATCATGACCCTGCTTGTTTTTACGGTGCTTTTGCAGGTATTTATGAGGTATGTGGTCGGATCTCCGGTCACATTTACCGAGGAGTTGTCCCGTTTTCTATTGATCTGGCTCGGCTTGCTGGCAGCATCATACGCCTACAGGCTGCGCTTGCACCTGGCGCTTGATTTGCTTGTACTTAAACTCAAAGGGAAGCAGCGCAATGTATTAAATATCATTATCCACTCGCTGATTGCCCTTTTTTCGGCAGTTGTCCTGGTGTATGGCGGAATTCAGCTGGTGGTACTGACCTGGGTACTGGATCAGTTCTCTCCCGCCCTGGGCGTTTCCATGTCATTTGTCTATCTGGTTCTGCCGGTCAGTGGAGTTGCCATCATTATTTATGCTGTAAACTTCATTCTTCAGGAAGCGGGAATCAGCGAAGATGATGCGGTTGTCGACCCCACTCATCCTGCCCGGGAAACGGACAAAATTCATGCAGAATAAATAAACAATCTTACTATGGATATTTTCGGGATACTGGTACTGGTAATCACTTTTGTCATATTGCTGGCCATCGGAGTGCCTGTGGCGTTCAGCATCGGTATATCATCCATAGTAACGCTGCTTGTCAGCGTCGATTTCATGCCTGCAGCTACCACGGTTGCACAAAGACTGGGTACCGGGTTGGACAGTTTTACACTGCTGGCCATTCCATTTTTTATACTGGCCGGACAGATAATGAATAAGGGTGGCATAGCCGAGCGACTGATTGATTTCGCAAAGGCACTTGTAGGCATGCTGCCCGGCGGTCTGGCTTATGTCAATGTCATCGCTGCCATGCTTTTTGGTTCGATATCGGGTTCGGCTGTTGCCGCAGCATCAGCGGTCGGTACGTTTATGACGCCACAAATGCAGAAACAGGGGTACGATCGTGGCTACAGCGCAGCTGTTAATATCACCTCTTCCACCACCGGACTCCTTATCCCCCCCAGCAACATCCTGATTGTCTATTCTCTGGCCAGTGGTGGTGTCTCCATTGCTGCCCTGTTTCTGGCCGGGTACCTTCCAGGTGCCTTCACAGGATTGATGATCATGCTGGTTGCCGGTTACTATGCGTTCAGAAGAAAGTATCCGGTTTCAGACAGGTTGCCGCTGAAAGAAGTAATCCAGAAATTTGGTCGTGCCGTTCCCAGCCTTTTGATGATCATCATCGTAATCGGTGGTATCATCGCCGGAATATTTACGGCTACCGAAGCGTCGGCCATTGCCGTACTTTACGCCTTCATCCTGGCATGTGTGATCAATCGTGAACTCAAGTTATCGGAGCTGCCAAAAACGATACTGGCCAGCTGCAATACCACGGCAATAGTTGCGCTTCTTATAGGAACCTCATTGGGTATGTCCTGGGTGATGTCTTATGAAAACATTCCGCAAATCGTTACTGCCGGACTTCTGACACTCAGTGACAATCCATTTCTGATTTTGATCATTATCAACATGACATTGCTGGCCGTTGGTGTATTTATGGATATGACACCAGCTGTTTTGATTTTCACGCCCATTTTTCTTCCGGTAGCTGTTGAATTGGGTATGGATCCCATTCATTTCGGTATCATGATGATTCTTAATCTGAGTGTAGGACTGTGCACTCCGCCAGTTGGCACTGTGCTCTTTGTAGGTTGCGGAGTGGCCAACCTCTCCATTGTTCAGGTTGTGCGTCCACTATTGCCATTTTTCTTTGCCATGCTTTTCTCACTCATCGTTGTTACCTATTTCGAAGAATTGAGTCTGTTTCTTCCCAGACTTTTCGGATTTGCATGAAACTGACTTGCATGAAACTGAGTCCACGTAACCAAATCGCTTATTGATGCAGCCATGAACAAATCAAAAAAAGAATCTGCAAAAGGGGCCATTACGCTATCTGAATCCTTGCCTGAAGGACTGCAGGATTTTTTTGTTCTCTCTAAAGTAACCGGTAAATCTGGTTGCAGTTTCCTGTTACTGAAAAAGGATGCCGGGAAAAAACTGCTATTGGCTGCCGGTGACGAGGCGCAGCTTCCTGATGGATTTACCGGTGAAAAGTTTCAACAAAACAGTCGCTATTATCTTGTATGCGACCTGACTCCGGCCAATGCAGCGGCGCTTCGTGAGGCGCTGCCTTTCACGAAACCGATCACCATTGGGAATCGGAACTCCTTCGGATTCGGAGATAGGCTTGGCAATGCAGGAGCTGCTCACCTGCGATCTCTGGAATCATCTGATTTCCTTCCCGTACTCGCTCAGCAATCCATCAGAGAGCTTGATCGCACCAGGCGTACAGCCAGGGAAGTGATGGATGCAGCAACATGGGCGATACTTCAGGAGGGCTACACCGGTGGATTCGGTGCCGATGCGGATCATTTGAAGACCTTTGACGATATTGACCGTATGGTGGATGCCGGGTTCACAATGTACACCATTGATCCGAGCGATTTTGTTGACAATCGGGTTGTTAACATGGATGATAAAGCGCTCAGACAAGCGTTTTCAGAACTTCCGTGGAAGAAAATCAATGACACTCCCGAAGCATTTGCAGAACGATACCAGGATGTTGCTTTCACTCTTGGTTATGATCATACACTCAAGCCATCCCGTCAGGCCATCCTTCAGGCGGCGGTGAAATATGGGCGTGTCATACTGCACACACTTGAAATGAGTCAATATTTAAAGAATACATATCCCGATTTTGATTCCGAAATCGAACTTTCTGTGGATGAGACACCACATCCGACAACGCCGGAAGAGCACCTGGTGATAGCATCCGAATTAAAGCGTTTGGGTGTGGAGTTGGTCAGCCTGGCACCCAGGTTTTGTGGTGACTTTGAAAAAGGAGTTGATTTCAAAGGTGATATCGAAGAATTCAAACGTGAATACCTGTTGCATCAGGCCATAGCCGCCGCCTACGGCAACTACAAACTTAGCATCCACTCCGGCAGCGACAAATTTGGAGTTTATGAGGCCATAGGAAATCTTGGTGTCGGTTCGGTTCACGTGAAAACAGCAGGTACCAGCTATCTCGAGGCGCTGCGTGCCGTAGCGCTGGCAGATCCCGGCCTGCTCCGTGAAATATTTGCTTTTTCACTCGAACGATTTGATACCGATCGCAAAACGTACCATATATCGGCCGACACGGAGCAGCTGTCTGATCCCGACAGTTATTCCGATGATCAGCTGCCCGGTCTGCTGGATAACGACCATGCCCGACAGGTATTCCACGTTTCGTTTGGTTCCGTTCTGACAGAACGCAACGCCCAGGGTGGCTTGAGATTCCGGGATCGCATAATGACCGTATTGAGCAAAAATGAAGATGTGTATGAGGACTGTCTTTACAGGCATTTCAGAAAACACATACAACCGTTTGAACAATAAAATCAGTAAAAAAGAGGAAAAATGAGATTAGCTAAGGATTTTGACGTAAATGGACAGGTAGCCGTAATCACGGGTGGCGCAGGTGTGCTCTGTGCAGAAATGGCGTATGCTCTTGGTGAAGCCGGGGCTAAAATTGTATTGCTGGATATCGGCGAAAAAGGAATGGCTGCGGTTTCCGAAGAGCTTGGAAAAAAGGGAATCGATCATCTCGCCATCAAAACCGATGTCATGGATAAATCGAACATTGAGGAAGCTGCAAAGAAAACCGTGGCGCATTTTGGACGAGTTGATATTCTTATCAATGGCGCCGGAGGTAACAAACCTGCAGCGACAACCAGCCCGGACAAGCCCTTCTTCGATCTTCCTGAAGATGCCATTAAATGGGTATTTGATCTTAACTTTATGGGTACGTTCCTCCCGTGTCAGGTTTTCGGCAAATACTTCGCGGAGCAGAAAAGCGGCAACATCATCAACATCTCTTCGATGAACGCCTTTACGCCACTTACCAGAATACCGGCATATTCTGCTGCCAAAGCTGCTGTCAGCAACTTCACCCAATGGCTTGCCGTACATATGTCACATCACTACTCAACAGATATTCGCGTTAACGCCATTGCACCGGGTTTTCTGCTTACGGACCAAAACCGGTTCCTTTTGACCAACGAAAGTGATGGCAGCCTCACTGACCGTGGCCAGACCATCATCGACCACACTCCGGCCGCACGTTTTGGCGATCCGAAAGACCTGGTTTCGACAGTCATGTGGCTGACGGCTCCGGCATCGCATTTTGTTCACGGTATTGTAGTGCCGATTGACGGTGGTTTTTCTGCATTCAGCGGTGTCTGAACCCGGTTTCCGGATTGGATTGTAAGAATAACGGCATCTTGTCGACATCGATAAAAAAATGCCGTTGTCAGCGGATGAACGGTAATGATAATCTAATGAAATGCCCATGGCGGCTATCCGCCACACAGAAGCATGATTGTAATCAACATGGGCATTACATGTGACCTCTTGAAAAAAAGATTATAAACATATGAAAATCAGTTTTAAAACAGATATGCGTTGCGTTTATTAATATTGGAGGAAATACAATGAAATCTTTTATTCATGACGACTTTCTGTTACAGTCAGATTCAGCCCGGCGGCTATATCATGAATATGCCAAATCTCAGCCCATTGTGGATTACCACAATCACCTGTCACCGGGAGAGACCCTGGCGAATACCACCTATTCGAACATTACCGATGTCTGGCTGAAAGGCGATCACTACAAATGGCGTGCCATGCGGACCGCTGGTATTTCCGAGGAGTTGATCACCGGCAAGGAGGCATCGGATCGTGAAAAATTCATGGCCTGGGCGAAAACGGTTCCACTCACACTGAAAAATCCATTGTATCACTGGACGCATCTTGAATTGAAAAGATATTTTGGTATCGATGAGCTGCTGAATGAGGAAACGGCACCCGGAATTTGGGAAAAAACAAGCGAAATGCTGCAATCTCCCGAGTTTTCATCCCGAAATCTGCTGAAAAAAATGAATGTCCAGGTTATCTGCTCCACTGACGATGCCATTGATACACTGGAAGAGCACAAGCATTTTTCAGAGGAAGACTTTGATGATTTTGTGATGTTCCCGACGTTTAGGCCTGATAACGCCATGAAGATCGAAGATCCGGAGAGCTTTGGGAATTACATCAAAAAACTCGAATCTATTTCCGGCATAAGTATCAGTGGATACGCTTCGTTTCTCAAGGCATTAAAACAACGGCATGATTATTTTGATCAGATGGGTTGCAGGGCATCGGATCATGGCATTGAAGTACCGTATGCTGAAGATTATACCGAACACGATCTGGAACGAATTTTCAATGATGCGCTTAGAGGTAAAAAACCCGTCACTGCCGATGATCTGAAATTCAAATCGGCACTGATGCATGAATTTGCCGTGATGGATCACGAAAAGGGCTGGGCTTTTCAGATGCACATAGGTGCTCTGAGAAGCAACAACACCAGGATGTTCCGGAAACTGGGTCCCGATACCGGTTTCGACTCTATTGGTGACGCTAATATTGCGCGGCCGCTTGTGCGGTTTCTGGACCGGCTGGAGCAAAACAACCAGCTGCCCAGAACCATACTCTATAATCTGAACTCCTCCGACAACGAGGTGTTGGCCTCGATGATTGGAACTTTCATGGGTGATGGGGTGCCGGGTAAAATCCAGCATGGACCGGGCTGGTGGTTTCATGACCAGAAGGAGGGGATGGAGACGCAACTGCAAACGCTATCCAACATGAGTCTTCTGAGTCAGTTCGTGGGCATGGTTACCGATTCCCGAAGCTTCCTCTCTTTCCCAAGACACGAATACTACCGCCGAATCCTCTGCAACATGTTGGGATCCGATGTGGAGAATGGTATAATACCGGACGATGACAGCCTTTTGGGCAATTTGGTAGAAAATCTCTGCTATACCAATGCCTTGCGATATTTTTCATATTCACGCCTTCCAAAGGCAGCGACGAAATTTTTAAATTCATAACGGGCAGTTGCAAACTGCTGACAATCAAGTAACAGGAATAATGATGAACACCAATAGCCCAAATAAAATATTAAAAGAGCTTCAACCTGAAAAGGACTTTTTCATCGGCATAGATTCCGATGGATGTGTATTTGATACCATGGAAATAAAACACAAAGAGTGCTTTATTCCCAACAACATCAAATACTGGAATTTGCAGGCCGTATCAAAATATGCCCGGGATGCTGCAGAATTTGTCAATCTGTACTCACGGTGGCGGGGTATCAATCGTTTTCCGGCTCTGGTGATGGGTCTGGATCTGCTCCGCGATTGGGAAGATGTACAGAAGCGCAAGATTTCAATTCCGGATGTGCCGGAGGTACGTGCCTTTATCGACTCGGGAAGGCCGTTGAGCAACCCGTCACTTGACGAGTACATTGCGGAAAAAGGCGAAACCGAAGAACTCGCACGGGCCCGGGAATGGAGCCATGCCGTCAACCAAACGGTAGATGACATGGTTTCCGGTATTCCTCCGTTCCCGTATGTGAGGGAAAGTCTCGAGAAGCTGCAGGATACCGCCGACATGCTGGTAGTCTCTGCGACACCGGGAGACGCCTTGAACAAGGAGTGGAGCGAGAATAATATCGACCATTTTGTACGTGTGATTGCTGGTCAGGAAATGGGATCCAAAAAGGAACACCTGGCTCTGGCCGCCGGAAAGAAATACAAAGAAGGGCGCGTACTGATGATCGGTGATGCCCCTGGTGACATGAATGCGGCGAAAGCAAATAATGCCCTGTTCTACCCGATCATGCCCGGCGAGGAGGATATGTCATGGCAGCGATTCTACGAAGAGGCCGCCGATGTCTTCATCCGGGGTGATTATGCCGGCAGTTACGAAGAAGAGCTGATATCAGAATTTCTTGATCATCTGCCGGAGACACCACCCTGGAAGAAGTAGCAAATGGAACTGAATTGATTTTGGAAAACACCCGATCACCCAAAACGGCTGGATAATTATGGTCAAAGAAAAAATATCCCCTCAGGATAATCTTTCGGAAAAGGAACTCAGCGAGTTTTTGGCTGATGCATTGGCAGAGATGGATGTTGACGGGAAGAAGGTGCTTGTCATCATACCCGACAGCACCCGGACCATGCCCCTGCATATCTTTTACAAGATGATGCATGAGCATTTGGGCCACCGCGTTAGAGAACTCAATTATCTCATCGCTCTGGGAACCCATCAACCCATGTCCGATGAGGCCATAGACCGAATGCTGGGTCGGGCAGATAGCGACATACCGAGATATCAGGTTCATAACCATCGCTGGGACGATCCCGACCAGCTCAGAGAAATAGGCTGGATTCGCAGATCAGAGGTTGAAAAGATATCAAATGGCCTGTTCGGAGAAGAGGTGCCGGTGCACATCAACAAGATCATTTATGAGTATGATCACCTGATGGTGCTTGCCCCCACCTTTCCTCATGAGGTGGTTGGATTCTCCGGTGGTAACAAATACTTCTTTCCCGGGATTTCGGGTCCAAAGATCCTGAATTTCTTCCACTGGCTTGGAGCTGTAATTACCAATCGCAAAGTGATCGGAACCAAATATACACCGATCCGCGAAGTGGTGGATCTGGCGGCATCCATGGTCGATCTGCCGAAGACCTGCTTCAGCATGGTGGTAAAGGGAAAAGGGGTGAAAGGCATTTTTGTCGGTAGTCCGGAGGATGCCTGGGATCGCGCCGCCGATCTGTCTTCGCAGGAGCACATCCGGTACGTGGATAACCCTTTCAAAGAGGTACTCTCGGTGGCACCACCCATGTATGAAGATGTCTGGACCGCCGGCAAATGCATGTACAAGCTTGAGCCGGTTATACAAAAGGGAGGCAGACTCATTATCTTTGCTCCTCATATTACGGAAGTGTCTTACACGCATGGCAAACATATCGACGAAATCGGCTATCATGTCCGCGATTACTTCATGAAGCAGATGGACAAGTTCAGCCATATTCCCCGTGGTGTGCTTGCGCATTCAACACATGTCAAAGGCAGCGGTACATATGAGAACGGGGTGGAAACGCCGAATGTCGATGTGGTGCTGGCAACGTCCATACCGGAAGAACGGTGCCGGAAAATCAACCTGGGCTATATGGATCCGGCCGGCATTGATATTGACGCTTATAAGAATCGTGAAAAGGAGGGCGTATTGTATGTACCCAAAGCCGGGGAGATACTTTATCGCCTGAAAGATGAAGCCGCCTCAAAATGAGATAATTGCAGGACATGTATACTTTAAAAAACAACAATCTGATGGTGCAGATATGACTATGCAACCAGCAGATAGAAAATTGAAAATCAAAAACATTTAGGATTATGAAAAAGAATGATATTGGACTGATTGGACTGGCCGTGATGGGGGAAAACCTCGTACTGAATATGGAATCAAAAGGGTTTTCTGTCGCAGTGTACAATCGCTCGGAAGATAAAACCAAAGCATTCGCCGATAGCAAGGCGAAAGGAAAAAATATTTATCCGGCGTATACGCTTGAGGATTTTGTCAATGCGGTGGAAAGCCCTCGAAAAATCATGCTCATGGTAAAGGCCGGAGATCCGGTAGACAAAACCATAGAGTCACTGCTTCCACTGCTGGATAAAGGTGATTTGATTATCGATGGCGGTAACTCCGATTACCAGGATACCGAACGCAGGTCAGAATGGCTGGAAAAAGAGGGTATTCTGTTCATAGGTACCGGAGTGAGCGGCGGCGAGGAAGGTGCGCTCAAAGGGCCCTCCATCATGCCCGGCGGACAGAAAGAAGCGTATGCGCTTGTGGAACCGATCCTTACCAGGATTTCAGCCCAGGTCAATGGGGATCCCTGCAGCACTCATATCGGTTTGGGCGGCGCCGGACACTTTGTGAAAATGGTCCATAATGGAATCGAATACGGGGATATGCAGCTCATAACCGAAGCATACATGCTGCTCAAACATGTACTTGGCATGGACGCAAAGCAGCTGCATGAAACCTTTAACGAATGGAATTCGGGTGATCTGGATTCGTATCTGATCGAAATTACAGCCGATATTCTCGGCAAGACCGATTCCGAAACAGGCAAGCCGCTGGTGGATGTGATTCTGGATACGGCCGGACAAAAAGGAACCGGCAAGTGGACGGTCAGGGCGGCGCTGGATACCGGCGTTTCTACCCCCACGATAGCCGAGGCCGTTTTTGCGCGCATCATCTCATCGCTGAAGCAGGAACGGGTGGAAGCATCCAAGGTTCTTGCCGGTCCCGATACCAAACCGTTTGACGGAGATGCGGAAGCATTCAAGAATGCGGTTCGTGATGCGCTCTACGCTTCCAAAATATGCTCCTACGCCCAGGGATTTGCCCTCATGCAGGCGGCAAGTGACGAATATGGATGGGATCTGAAACTGGGTGAAATTTCCATGATCTGGAGAGGAGGCTGCATCATCCGCGCTCACTTCCTGCAGCACATCAAGGATGCCTATGACAAGAATTCCGATCTGAAAAACCTGCTTGTGGATCCCTATTTCAACAAATCCATCCAGCAAGCCCAGATGCCCTGGAGAGAGGTAGTGGCTACAGCGTCCATGATGGGAATTCCGATACCTGCATTCAGTTCGGCACTGAGTTATTACGATTCATACCGTTCGGAACGGCTTGGCGCCAATCTGCTCCAGGCGCAACGCGATTACTTCGGTGCGCACACCTATGAACGCGTTGATAAAGAAGGCTTCTTCCACACCGAGTGGCTCAAAATATAGTACTCAGATTTAGCAGATATAAATGGAGGAAAGCTTATGAATAGCAAAAATGTACTTGTCGCACAGTCAGGTGGCCCCACGCCGGTTATCAACAACTCCCTGCGTGCAATTGTCGAAACCTGCAAGCAGTTCCCGGATGTGTTTGGCACTGTGTATGCAGGAAATCATGGAATCGAAGGTGTACTCAAAGAAGAGCTGATCGATATGTCCGCGCAGTCGGCAGACGAAATTGCCCTGCTGCGGACCACCCCGGCGGCCGGTTCGATCGGTACCTGCCGTTACAAGCTCAAGGAGCACCAGGAGGCCGATTTCAACCGGGTTGTTGAAGTGCTCAAGGCGCACAACATCGGGTATTTTTTCTATATCGGTGGCAATGACTCTATGGATACAGCCAACAAAGTGGCAAAACTGGCACAGGAGAAGGGTCTTGATCTGATCGGGACCGGTGTGCCAAAAACCATTGACAACGATGTAGGCGACTCGGAGTTCAAACTTATCGATCACACACCGGGCTATGGCAGCGTGGCCCGGTACTGGGCACTCAATATCCAGAATGCCAACGAAGAGAACAAAGGCTCCTCGCCGGCAGACCCCGTGATGGTCATCCAGGTCATGGGCCGCAAGATCGGATTCATCCCGGCAGCCGCCCGTCTTGCGGACCCCGACCGGGAGATGCCTCTTCAGATCTTCATGATGGAATCGGATATCACAGTAGAACAGCTCACCGATAAGGTGAACGACAACGTGCGAAAATATGGCCGGTCGATAGTGGTGGTAAGCGAAGGTTTTCCCATGGGAGATATTGGAGAAACCAAAGACTCTTTCGGTCATACCCAGTTCTCCGCCAGCAAGGTCACGGTCGGACAAAAACTCGTGAATCATTTGAACGAAGTCGGTATCGGTGCCCGCGGGGCTGCCAGGGTCAATGTGAGTGGTACAGATCAGCGTCACAATATGATCTATGCATCCGCTATTGACCTGGAGGAGGCTTACCGCGTTGGGCAGAAAGCCGTCATGGTGTCGAAAGATGAGGGATCAGGCTATATGGCCACCATCC
>SKXL01000114.1 GCA_007128425.1 Balneolales bacterium
CCCTCGTTTCAGGAGCTCGGATTGTAAGTCTCGGCCAGAAGCGTCTTCGGACCGAAACAGCTGCCTGCGCACTTCTGGTACTTGCCAATTTGCGATGAACCGTTCCCTCTAAAGCGATCCTGACCGGCAGTTATTCATGCAAGTCTGTCTTTCCGAAAACATCAATTATTGGAAAAACCACCGTTAAGTACTTCCTGCCTCATAGCTTTCAAACTTTTTACTTCCGGCCAGAGTGTGAGTGCAATCTGTACCATGGGATCAACTTCGTCATTGATGACGGGGTAGAAGTACTCGTTTCCCCAAACCTGTCGGGCAAGATCTGCCTTGATGAATCCTAACGGACTGGTGAGTTGTTCCTTCAGCTGCGGCTCGGTCATATAGAGTTTATTATTCTCAAAATGAACGGATGACACCGTATCGGATATCACGAGTCCCTGGTCATACAGTCGGTCCAGGAACGCCTTTTTGTCACTGTCTGACCAGACGAAATCCTTTCTGAAATCATTGAAGCGATCTTCCCACTTTTCACGAAAATCTGCTCCTCTACGGTCGATGAAATCGCGAACGAAACCGGAACCCACATTATTGCGGCGCATGAGCACGAACAGTTCATTAACGGGTTCGCTTTCCACAATGTGATCTGGTACTACACCGCCACCCCCGAACACTTCGCGGCCTGCGCTCGTTTTGTAACGCAAAGAATCGGGTATATTATCAATAAACTGACTTATATCTCCGCTTGCAGTATCCCGGCTATAGATCTCATAGGCATATTTTTCACGACCATCCCTGAAGGGCTTCTGAATTTCACGACCACTGGGCGTCAAATAGCGGGAGATGGTAATGCGAATATTGCTGTTGTCCGGCAGTTCGTACTGCTGCTGTACGAGCCCCTTGCCGAAGGTTCGTCTGCCGACGACAAGACCACGATCATGGTCCTGGATTGCACCGCTTACAATCTCACTACCCGATGCAGAACCTTCGTTCACCAGGACAATCAGGGGAATGTCACGATAGGGACCATTGTATCGTGCCCGGTACTCCGATGTAAACCGGGTATGACGACTCTGAGTGGCAACAAGCGATGTTCCCCTTGGGAAAAAGTCGTTGGTCATTCTTACAGCCTGCTCGAGATATCCACCTGGATTATCCCTGAGGTCCAAAACCAGTCGCTCCATATTCTGTGTGCGAAGCTTCCTCATGGCCTGAGTGAACTCTTCATGTGTTGTGGCTGCGAATCGATTGACACGTATGTAGCCGGTGACATCGTCAAGCATATAAGAACTGTCCACGGTGTAAAGTGGTATCTCGTCACGCGTGATTTCAAAATCAAGCATCTGATTGTTGCCTGGACGGAGGATTCCTACCGTCACCCTGGTACCCTTGGGACCGCGAAGGCTGCGAACCACATCCTGCTCACTGAAGCCGACAGAAGTTTCACCATCTATTTCCACGATCCTGTCACCTGACCGGATGCCAAGCTGATCGCTGGGTCCGTTGGAAATCGCCGATATTACGGTAATGGTATCGTCAAGGACCTGGAACTGGATACCGATACCCTCGAATTTCCCGGTGAATTCATCCTGAATCCGTTCACTGGTTTCCGGTTTGATGTAGACGGAGTGCGGATCCAGAGGATGGAACATGGCATTGATCGCATCTTCGACCCGACTGTCCAAGTCTTCCTCCTCAGCCGAATTGTTCGCCAGATAAAGGTAGGCTCTTTCAAATTTACGGAACGACTCGCGCAGCGAATTGACAGTCAGATCTGCAAAGGATGTGTCCAGTGGCGTGTTCTCGATCGACAACGTGGTATCACTCATCCGGCTAACAAAACCGCGCAAACTGTTTTTGAAAAGCTCTTCAATGCTGATCTCATCCACATGATTTTCAATTATTTTCTGCTGCACTTCAGCATATTTTTTCAGATTGATTTCGTGCGAATTGCTTCCGGCCATGACCCGGTCGATACCGGTGATGTAGAGAAGCGTCAATACAATCACAGATACAAGAGATGGAGTAAGATAGCGTTTCAAGCTCATTTTATATGATTTGTTGGATGATTCTGTTTCACGTCGTGATGATTCCGTTTTCCAGATTACGTAACGGTACACAGGCCCAAAATCTTACCCGGAGATAAAAAAAAGAAGCAGTCCACCTGTTTTTATATGTTTTTCTTGCAAAAAATTCTATGACTAAAAAGACTCAATACTAATAAAACAATAAGAATGTATCCAAACAAGCTGTTTTTTAGTTTAAACCATGAAAAACGGATTTTAATATCATAAAATGTAATGGCTCAGATCCTTGTCACGTGTCAGTTTTTCGAGCTGCATGTCCACATACTTTTTGTCGATGGTGATCTTCCCGCTCTGGATATCATCCGGTATGGCAAACTGCAGCTCTTCAAGTACCGTTGACAGGATGGTATGGAGCCTTCGTGCGCCAATGTTTTCTATGGATGCATTGACCTCTGCCGCTACTTTTGCAATTTCACGGATGGCATCATCCGTAAACTCAAGCTCAACGCCTTCGCTCTGCATCATGGCAATGTACTGCTTTGTGAGCGCGTTTTTCGGTCGTGTGAGAATGTTGAAGAAATCCTCTTCCGTCAGTGAATCCATTTCAACACGAATGGGGAAGCGTCCCTGAAGCTCGGGGATGAGATCCGACGGTTTGGTCGCATGAAAAGCGCCGGAGGCAATAAAAAGGACATGGTCGGTTCTCACCATTCCGTATTTGGTCGAAACATTCGAGCCTTCGACGATGGGGAGCATGTCACGCTGCACACCTTGCCGGCTTACGTCCGGACCGCCACGGCCGTCACCGCTGGTGCCTCCGGCAACCTTGTCAATCTCATCGATAAACACGATTCCGGAGTTCTGGACCCGGTCAATGGCCTCCTGATTGGCAGCATCGTGATCGATCAGTTTCTCGGTTTCTTCATTCAGGAGAATGGGTCGGGCTTCAGAGATCTTCATTTGCTTTTTTTTGGATCGGCCACGGGTGAGGTTCCCGAGCATATCCTGGATATTAACACCCATCTCTTCCATGCCACCCGGACCGAAGATCTGCATCATCGGATTGCCGGACGCCGGTTGTACATGAATTTCAATATTACGATCCTCCAGTTCACCGTTTTGCAGTTTTTCTCGGAATTTTTCGCGAGTACGGCGATTGAGTTCAACATCGGAAGCCGATTCCGGATCAAAGGAGCTGTCCGTAGTCTGGAATCCGGTTTGCTGATTACCGGCGCGTCTGTCCGGCTGCGTTTTTTTCATGGGTGGAATCAGAAGATCCAGAATGCGTTCCTCCACCTGTTCTGTAGCTTTTTTCATCACCCGCTGCTGCATTTCCGACTTCACCATGGCTACGGCAATATCGGCAAGGTCACGGATCATTGATTCCACATCGCGTCCCACATATCCTACTTCGGTGTATTTTGATGCCTCCACTTTTACAAATGGTGCGCGGGCCAGTTTAGCCAGCCGGCGGGCAATCTCTGTTTTGCCGACGCCGGTCGGACCAATCAGAATGATATTGTTAGGTACGATTTCGTCGCGTATGGCCTCATCGGAGTTCAGTCTTCGCCAGCGATTGCGCAGCGCAATGGCTACCGATTTTTTAGCCTCACCCTGACCGATGATATAGGTGTCGAGGGCCTCGACGATTTGTCGCGGTGTAAGGCTTGTTTCTTTCAGTATTTGGGTTTGATCAATCAAGATCCAGCAAGGTTAAGTTGTGATTGGTATAAATACAAATATCGGCGGCGATATGGAGCGACTGCTCCACCATTTCCCTGGCCGATAACGTGGGTGCGTGGCTTTTGAGTGCCCTGGCTGCCGCCTGGGCATACGATCCGCCGCTGCCGATGGCAAGTATGTGATCATCAGGCTCGATGACATCACCCTGACCGGAAATAAGCAGACCGCGCTCCTTGTTCATAACGACCAGCAACGCTTCGAGCCTGCGCAAGTATCGGTCGCTTCGCCAGTCTTTGGCCAGTTCCACTGCTGCCCGTTCAATGGTGCCGTTATACTGGTTCAGTTTGTCCTCGAATCGTTCAAACAGGGTGAAGGCGTCGGCGGTTGAGCCGGCAAACCCCGCCAATACCTGCTTGTTGTACAGATGTCGAACCTTCTGGACATTGGCTTTCATAACCACCTTGTCAAGTGTGGCCTGTCCGTCGCCGCCAATGCAGGCTTTGCCGTCATGAATGATTCCGATTACGGTTGTGGCATCAAGCTGAAAGGTCATAGGCTTCTTACTTTTCCTTTTTTTCTTTTTCCAAACGGTGCTGACGGGCTACTTCAATTGCCGATGGCAAATGGGCATTGTCATTATTCTTTTCTTTTTCCGCGTCACTTTCCGAACGTTTTTCCTCTTTGGCACCGCCATCCTTTTTGTCCGAAACGTTCACCGGCTGCTTCTCCGTATTCGTGGATGATACCTTTGATGTCTCTTCCTTCGGCTCATTCACTGCGTGTTGTGAAGTCTTTTTCGGCTGTGCGGCGTCATCCGGTTTTCCGTTGGCGGGTTTGGCATCACCGGGTTTTGGATCGCCGGATTTTGCTGCATCGGATGTTTCATCACCCGACTTGGCGGAAGCCTGATCTTTGGAAGATTTGTAGTACTTTGCCTTTGGATTTGATTTGGTGCTATCCCGACCCTTTTGCTGTTTATCCGGTCCGCTTGTTGATTTTTGCTGATCGCTTTTTCGGGAATCTGATCCGGATTTTTCGGTCCCTTCCTTTTTTTGTCGACTTTCAGAGGACGTTATACCGGTCCCTGTTTTCGGACTGTCCGGACGTTGTCCACCGGTTTGCTTTAAAGTACCATCGCTTTTTTTCCTGTCCTGTGAATCAGATCCCTTTTTCGGAGCAGGTTTCCCTTTCTGCTGTGGTGGTCGGGATCCACCCCGACCTCCGCCTGATCCTTTTTCGGGGGGCCGCTGCTTTTCTTTTTTGAAATAATCCAGACCCGGATCATCACGCTTCTTTTCGGTTGCAGGAAGGCCACGCAAATCGGTTTCCGAAATCGCTTTTTCAAGAGGCTGGTCATTGAGCACGGTATCGGTAATGTCAATTTCCGAATTGGGGAGCATGAATTTGTAGTCGTTCATGGACATCGTTTCATCAGCCAGGATATTCACATTGAGCCGATAAGAGAGCAGCCATTTCAGTCTTTGGCTTATCCAGCCCCGCTGGACCATGGACATCAGGTAGGGATTCAGATGCAGATCCAGTGAAAAGTGGCCCTTGTAATTATATTTGTACTTGGTGAGCCAGCCTTCAATATCAGCAACTATGGTATTTTGTGAAATGATGCTGCCCGAACCGCCGCACATGGGGCACACCTTGGAGACCGATTTTACCACACTGGGCCGGATGCGCTGACGTGTGATCTGGACCAAACCAAAATCGCTCATAGGCAACACATTGGTTTTGGCACGATCTTTCCGAAACTCCCTTCTAAGCTCGTCATAGACCTTCTTCCTGTTGGCATCTTCACGCAAGTCAATGAAGTCAACGACAATAATACCGCCGATGTCACGCAATCTAAGCTGTTTGGCGATTTCACGGGCGGATTCGAGATTCGTCCTGAGTGAATTTTCCTCCTGTTCGCGCTTGGCAGCGTACCTGCCGGAGTTCACATCCACAACATACATGGCCTCAGTCTGCTCGAATATCAGATATCCTCCGCTGGGCATTTTTACTCTGGGACTGAATACCGAATCCACGTCTCGTGATATCTTCATGTAATCGAAGATATGTTCAGAGCCTTTGTAGAGCTCAATATTCGGAACCATATTAGGTGCCACCCTGGAGACGTAGGATTTTATGGACCGGAATATCTTGGCATCATCAATCAGGATCCGGCTGTAATCCTTTGCAAACAGATCACGCACCAGGCTTTCGGTCATGTCCATATCCTGATGCAACAGGGCAGGAGGTCTGGCAGCTTTAAGTTTTTCGAGGATGGAGTTCCATTTATCAAGTACATCTTTCAGATCCTCATGAAGGACTTCGTCGGGCTGGCCATCGGCCAGAGTGCGTACGATCACGCCGAATCCGTCGGGCAGAACCGACGATATGCACGATCGAAGCCTGCGGCGCTCCTTGTGGCTTCGAATACGCTTGGATACGGCAACGTATTCTCCCATGGGTATGAGAACGAGGAAACGTCCGGCCACAGTGATATTGGTCGATACCCGCGGACCTTTGGAGCCGATCGGTTCCTTGACAATTTGAACAAGGACTTTCTGCTTTGGAGCCAACAGTGCGCCGGCACGATTCTGCTCTTCGGTGACAGACCCGTTCCCGGAGCCGGACTGGCGAGCTTTTTCCTGCTTTGACGGACTCCGGAGGGCATCCTTGCCGTTAAGCATGATAAGATAGTTTTCCAGGTGCTCGCCTGTATCGGAAAAGTGCAGAAAGGCATCTTTCTGGGTTCCCAGATCGATAAAAGCGGCGCGAATGCCGGCCATAACCTTATGAACCTCAGCGAGATAAATATTACCAACAGTGCGCTGGTTTTCCGGGGATTCTATAAATAATTGGGCTAATTCACCATTTTCAATCAGGGCTACGCGGGTTTGATTTGCTGCCGCGTGAATGATGATTTGGTTTTTCATGTGGATTCCAGGTTGAG
>SKXL01000037.1 GCA_007128425.1 Balneolales bacterium
GCGGGCCAGACGATGGGAAGATCGTCAACCGGGGACTTATGTCAATGTTTTTCTGGGTTTTCCATGGGCCGATGTGCCTGCCCTCGGTGCCAGTATACATGTCATGACAAACAACGATCAATCGCTTGCCGACCAAATTGCCGATGATATGCATGAATATATGTGGCGAATCAGGGCCGATTGGTCTCATGGGGAGTTTCCCGAACCCCGGGAGGCGGTACAGATAACCCGGGAAGCCATTAAGGAGGGAAAAACACCTGTGGTACTGGCCGATTACTGGGATCGTCCCGGAGATGCCACCTGGACACTCCATGAACTCATTGATCAGGGAGTGAACGGCATACTCTACTCGGCACTTACCGACGAGCCGGCTCTCGACACAATCTGGGAGCTGGAACTGCAGCCTGGCGATCCTTTTGACATGGAAGTCGGAGGCTATACGGGAGAACAGGCCGGAAAGCCGGTTCGAATCACTGGAACCCTTGCATGGAGAGGATCACGCTGGAGATATGACCGGGTAGCCGCCATCACATTTGGTGAAAACAATATGCTGATTCTGACCCCGGCATACCAGCAAAACACCACACCCGGACAGTTACGCTTCGGCCCGGTTGATCCGGACGATTACGATGTGTTCGTACTCAAATCACGTGTTCATTTCCGGCGGGGATTCGATGAAACCGGTTATGCCAAAACCATCCTTATTGTGGATGCGCCCGAAGACTGGTTCGGAACGACCCGGCTCGATGCCCTGAATTATGAAAACGTAAACCTGGATCATTTCTATCCGTTTGGAAACTACTGATCACGCTACCCATTTATAACCTGGCAACAAATGACCAGGCAAGTGCCTCCACATTTTTCATTTCGACGATGGAATGGATCAGGAAATAAAGAAAAAAGGTTATGCAGGTAATGTAACCGATGAATTGAATACTAAAGCACCCTTATCTTCGTTGGAAGTTTACTATTTGTAATAGTTTTTGTAAATTTTATTGTATTGTATTGTGTTGTGTGACTGTGGTCCTTGGCTATGAACCAAAAATGCGGAGTCTATTATGAAATTCGCTGTCACGTTATTAATTACCGCCCTCTCTCTGATAATGCTGCAGGCTTGTAATACGAGCCATACCGCTCGTGATGCTTCACCCACTACAGGCCCGGAAAAGCTGGAGGTGAGTAACACTGTCAAGATGGAACTTTCCGATTATTTACGGCGAGTTTCAGGTGTAAGTGTTAGAGGTACCGGAGCCAATACCCAGGTCAGGGTTCGAGGTGAGTCTTCCATCCTTGGTAGCAATGAGCCGCTATATGTAGTTGACGGACGGGTAATGGGTCAATCCTATAGTAGTGTTAACTTCCTTAGTGCATGGGATATAGCTCATGTCAAAGTGCTTAAGGGAAGTGAAGCTGCATCGTACGGTTCCAGAGGCGCCAACGGGGTTATCGAAATTCTAACAAAAAAGTGATTGGATAGCCGTTGAATTAAGCTCATTTAATAACATTTTTTGAATTAATCTGTTTAATATCATATTGACTGTACAAGGGAACAGGTAGTTGATATTTAAATATTCAACGCGGAAGAAATAGGTTTAAGAAATTTCTGAAATAATCCGAATAAACCGATTTCTCTTGCTATTGCAGCCACCGCAGTATTAAGCAAGGAAGTTCACGCCAGATTTGATTCAAGCACTATCTCGGTTTGTATCCAGTACTTTTCAGCGGCAAGTCATACAAACCGTTTCTACGATTAGAATAAAGCCAGATTACATTATCCATATAATCTGGCTATAAAGCAGGTTTACAGTATACCAAGCCATGTTTACATCATTAAAAACATATCTCAATTACTGTATGAAACGTACAGACAACTTGGGGTAAACCTGTACGCACTTGCTTTATTTTGCAGGGTTGGGATGATGATGATGATGCTATTAGTGCACCACTTCACAAACTGTCAATAATTGCTACTGACTGCCTCCGGACGGTTTCCTGTAACGCAATATCTTTTTCCCGAAACCTCTGGTTGGATAGTGAAATGAGCTGCAGATTATAAACCAAAGACTAAACTGCACTGCAGCTCATTTCATTTCGGAGTGATTCTTGTCAGATCATTGCGTTACAGGATTCCTGGATTTGCATTTCAATGTTTCCTACGGATGAAATTATCTCTTCTTTACCTCAATAGCCGGGGTTTTGAGGAAAGTGATTGGTCGTTCGATCGATCTGTTGTTGCGGAATGGGTCGCAGCATATGATAAGCCTGAACATTCGGTGCTGCCGGCGGGTTATGTGTCCGGATTCTATTCAAAAAGACATCCTCTCCCAACCGCTTGAGGTCATACCATCGTAAAAGTTCGCCGATCAGTTCCCGTGCACGTTCATCGAGAATCACATCAATATCGAGATCTGCTCCGGTGATGAGCGGCATGCTTTCACCGGGAGCTTCGGCCCGCGCACGAATAGCATTGAAGTATGTTGCGGCCTGATCCCGCTGATTCAGATTCATGAGCGCCTCTGCGGCGATCAGATACGTTTCAGCCAGACGGAAGTAGTTTATGGTTCGTCCAAACCATTCCGGATTTGTTGCACCCACTTCAATATGTGTTGGCAATCCGTTATGCGGAATGGGTGCGCCCGCCGGATCACAAAGCCGGAATTTATAGGCCAGACTTACGTGCAGGCGATCGGTATAATCCTGAATGCGGAACATCCTTGCACGGGGATTTATCTGCTCTTGGAGGACATCCATTTCTTCCCTGCTCATAGCCTGATACTTTGCATCCGTCGTGAAGTAAAGCGCGGTATCTCCAAGCTGTACACCTTCGGGCAAAGCACCTTCATCATTGAAATACCAGACTTGCTTGAACAATCTCCATCGTTCATCATTCCATTGGTTGACCGGATGATCACGGGTATTTCCGAACACCTCCGTAATCAGAAACTCTGTGGGTCGATGACGGGCGACTTCGGTGCCAATAGAAAAACTGGCTGTTACACCGGCTTCACCTCTCGTCCTTGCAGAAAATTCCCTGGACTTATGGATGGTACCACCCAGTCGTGAATACTGGTTTTGGGTCTGAACCCATATTGCCTCTTTAGAGGCCCTGCCTTCGCGGTATCGGCAAGGATCCCAAAGTTCCAGTACACTGTTTTCCAATTCATACTCTCCGGAATTGATCACCGCAAGGGCCATGTCTGCCGCACCCTGCCAATTTCCCATGGTCAAGTGAACACGTGCCAACAGGTGCCTGGCAGCTCCCGATGTGGCCCTGCCAAGATCACTCTGAACGGCAGGAAGATTTGCTGCGGCAAATTCAAGGTCACTGACAACATGCGGCCATACTTCCTCTGCCGTAGCATAGTTTACCTCGGTTTGGACTCCTCTTGTCTCTTCGAGGGTGAGGTGAATATTGCCCCATTGCTGCACCAGAACATGATAGTAATGGGCCCTCATAAAGTGCGCCTCTGCAACTGCGCTGATTTTTTCAGCTTCACTCAAGCCTTCGACACCATCGGCCCGGTCAATGACACTGTTTGCAAGATTTATTCCCCGATAAAATTCGACCCATATATCAAAAGGACCACGTGCGGTCATCGATTGAACGGCCGGATGTATGCCGAAATAATCCGCCCAAAATGGCCTTGCACCGGTGCCATATATGAAAAGATCGGTTCCCTTTGTAGTGGAAATGAAGCCCGATCTTTCGTCACCATAATATTTACGCAAGGGCTCATACATCGCAACGGTCAGATCCTGGAAACCCTGCTTCGTGGAATAATGGTCATCGGCAGTAATTCCGGATCGCATAACTTCACTCAAATCGCACGCCTTGAAGATTAAACCCGACAAGAGTGCCATGATAATTATGAGATATTTGTATTTAAGCATAATATTGGAATTTAAGAATAAGTGTTAATGACAAATCGGCTATTACTCCTGGCCATCAGAAGGATAGCTGCATGCCACCGTAGACCGTTGTGTAGTTGGGGTGATCATAGCTTCTTGCACCTTCCGGATCATAGCCCGGGAAATTGGTCCAGGTATAGGGATTTTCAACCATCGCATAAATCCGGGCCCGTCTCATACCGCCCAGAAGCGAAAGAATTCTCGGAGGCAGCGAATACCCGACCTGAATATTCTTCACACGGATAAATGAGCTGTCCCAATAGGCCTGAATGTTTGTTCGACTTTGCGAATCGAATCTAGGCCTCTCATATTTGTTCGAAGGATTGTCCGGCATCCAGTAATCGACGTTCAGTTGATTGAACTGAGCCGGTACAAACTGAAGTGAGAGCAGGTCATTAAAGCTGTTTGAGTGCGTGGCGGTATAGTGCATCGAGCCCAGCGATGCGTATACAAACAACGACATGTCAAAACCTCTGTAAGAGACCCGATTGGTCAAACCACCAATCCAGTTTGGGAAGGGATCTCCCAGGATAACCCGGTCTTCATTATCAATGACACCGTCGTTATTCTGATCCACAAAACGAACATCTCCAGGTGCGGCACCGTATACCGCAGCCTCCTCTTCTTCACCCAGCTGCCAGATTCCATCCCAGTCCCAATACCAGATTACGCTTATTGGTTTTCCAATAAACCACCCACTTCCGGGATCATCTTCCTTTCCACCATACAGACTGACAATCTCGTTGCGGTTCCAGGCAATATTGAAGTCGGTCTCCCACATGAGAGCGCTCGTATGCACATTAACCGAGCTGATGCTGAATTCCACCCCACGGTTCATGGTTTCGCCGACATTTTCCAGCGAGCTCAGATAACCTGAAGTAAAAGGAAGCTGTCTATTCATCAGAAGGTCATAGGTGTTGGTTTGATACACATCGATACTGCCTTGTAATCGGTAATCAGCAAGGGCCCAATCAAGCCCCAGGTCCATGGTGCGGCTGCGTTCCCAGGTCAAATCCCGATTTGGGAGATCGGAGTGCTGATAAAAGCTTTGGGGGATGTTACTAAATGAATATCCATTGAACTCGTAACTTAATTGTCCCATGGTGGCATAAGCAGGAATTGCCGTATTACCCACATCGCCAATGCTGAAGCGTAATTTCAACTCGCTAAACAGGTCGGCACCATCCATAAACCGCTCATTATGAATGTTCCAGGCAATCGCACCTGACGGAAAAAATCCATACTCATTACCCGCTGCCAATCGTGAGGAGCCGTCGACGCGTCCGGTCAGGGTTAACATATACCGGTCATTATAGACATAGTTGGCCCGAAGCATGTAGGATTCCAGCTTCCACTCGGTCAGGCTCGTAGTGATCTGATCCCATTCCGAAGCGGTTCCAAGATTATGAAAATACTGATATTCATAGGGCAGTCCGTATACACTGGCAAATGTACGTCTGTTATCGTAGGTTTGATAGCTTTGCATGGCGGTCACATTCAACCGGTGGACGTCACGGTAGATATCGTTATAATGCAACCTGTTCTCATAAAGCAGCGACGTAAATTGCCGCTCATCGGCTAATGCATCCGAAAAAGGTTCACGATTTCTGTATCTCCCGCGGCTTGTTACCCGATAATCCGGAGAAAACATCCCTCTGTAGGTGAGGCGATTTGCAAGCAGATCTACCTCGGCATAGGCTGAAGCAAGGATACGCCAGGTCCCCGTCCGGTCAAGATGGTTCTCCCGGAATGTGTCGAAAAACGGATTCCGATCACCAAGGTCATCGTACGCGCGCGGAATGCCGTCTGCGTCAAACGGATTGGTCATCGGTGAGTTTCTCAGCACAGCGGCAAAGCTCACACCCTCATGAAGCACACTGTTGCTTACATGAGTGTTAAAACCGGCCCTTACCCTTGAAGTGATCATCTGATCCAGATTGAACCTGCCGGTGATACGCTGAAATTCGTTGTTTTTAATCGGGGACTGATGATCATCATAGGTTCCCGAAAAGTTATAACGTGTTCCAGCCGATCCACCCAGTATGCTTATCTGATGCGTTTGCTGACTTCCACGACCAAAAACAAGGTCCTGATAGTCTGCCGAGCGGCCTTCTCTGAGAGCAGCCAGCGCCCAGGCGTCAAATATGACTTCATCAGCGGGTGGTACTGCTTCCTCAAACGGTATGCCTCGCTCAATAACATCCCGCGCAACATAGGCGTCTCTGGCAAACTGGGCGTATGTCTCAGCATCCATCAGGTCCAACCGGTTGGCAACCCACTGCGGACCGCCATGTCCCTGGTATTCCACCTGCAAGCCCTCAACCCCCCTTCGGGTAGTGACCAGAATTACGCCGTTGGCCCCCCGGGATCCGTATATAGCGGTGGCTGATGCATCCTTGAGCACTTCCACCGATTCCACATCGTTCGGATTTAGTTCCCGGAGTCCTCCTTCAACCGGAACACCATCAATGACAACCAGGGGAGCATTACTTGCAGTAAGCGAGCGTGATCCCCGAATTCGGAGAGTAGAGGATTCTCCGGGACGAAAACCACTCGCAGAAACATTTAAACCGGCAACACGTCCTTGCAGCACATTGTCCATGGAGTAGCTGCCTACTTCGGTGATATCCCTTCGTTCAATTGTTGCCATGGCTCCGGTTACATCACTTCTTCGCATGATACCATAACCGACAACAACCGCTTCTTCACCGGTTATAA
>SKXL01000051.1 GCA_007128425.1 Balneolales bacterium
AATCGTTCATTAAATTCCATCAAATTCATGATATGTGCCGATTTAATATGAGTGATTGCAGTAGATACACATATAACGCACATATTGTATAATTGTTATAAGTTACGGACAGTCATTTAATATTTTCGATAAAATCAGGATTTTGATTCACTTATTGAATCTTGCAAGGTGCTTCACGGACGGCGGCTCCATTCCGCTTTTCACTGCGAACCGGTACTTTGATTTCATAAGCGGTACTTCTCTTTTTACATAACTGAGGACCGGGCCACCCTCACGGGTTTTCCGGTTCTCTGTTGGTTATCCGTCATCCAATCGGGCCAGTGCCTCATCTTGCATCGATATTCATTTTATCAGTGGCTTTTTACTTAACCAGGCTCATCGTCCGGTTGTATCGGCTTTGCTGACCATCTTCGGTGGTCACTGCCATCCGGACGATATACAGCCCGCTGGTCACTTGCGAGGCGTCCCAGCTCGTCTCATGACGACCGGTTTCAAAGGTGCGGTCGGCCAGTACAGATACCTGTCGCCCCAGGATGTCATAGACTTCCAGACGTACATGGCTCTGCTCGGGCAGGGTGAACGGGATCACCGTCACCGGGTTGAACGGGTTGGGGTAGTTGGCTTTCAGGGTGAAGGAATTTGGTTGCAGGTCGTGATCTGTTTGTCCATCCTGCGCAACCGGGCCCTGACGTGCCGCTGCTTCTTCGCCCTGTTGTTCAAGCCTTTTATTTAGGAATTGTTCCAGTGTAACCCAGGTATCTTCACTGTTAAACGATTCTCCACTAGCCAGTTTTCTTCCCTGATCCAGAGCTATCAGGGCTCCGTTATAATCCTGTTGGTATATGTTCAGCGAGACCTCATTTTCCCACAGGGCAACCTTGTTCTCGGTCGTTTGTATATAAGACCGGTAACTGTCGTTAAGCTGCCTGGCCAACTCATAATCCTGGTTTCTGAAGGCAAGCCGGATCTCCAGCAGCATGGCCGTTTCCACAGCACGTCTCACCTGGGGAGAGTCCCCGAAGTCAGAGGTTATTCGTGAGCGGCGGGATGACCACTCGGATATGGTTGCCAGTATCTGGTCTCTCAGGCCCATCTCATCCCTGCGGTCTAATTGCATGTAAAGATACAGATCAGACAGCCTGTGATCATTGCGTTCCCCGTAACTATCCTGGTCCAACCGGCTGATCAGATCAAGCAGCATTTCTTTACGCTGGTCTTCTTCGGGTTCAGATTCTGTTCCGGAACCCGACATTTTTGCCAAAGGAGATCCCGAGTTTCCTGTATAATCAATTGTTAAATGATTGGAATAATTTACTGATCCGCTAAAAAGATCGCTGGACGGAGCGCTTGAGCTTCCCCAATAGGTATATCTGGCATTAACAGTATGGAAGCTGTTATTGTTGACAATATACGCATTTGGGTCAAAATCCGTATTGTACACCGTATTTCTACCCTGGATCCACCCGTCTCCCAGAAAGGATGTTGAATTGCTGCTCACAAAAATCGGCGTTGAATTCCAATACTGAGCTTTAATTCGGTTCCTTCCATAATCCTCATCAAAATCATCCACCAGGTATATATCCGAACCGCTGTTAATATTTAGACCGTAATGGATAAAGTCTTCTATTACATTATCATACATTTCCTCTATTTCAGTGTTGGCAAACCATATACCGTGCCCAGAGTTGGATATGGTGTTGCGGGTAATCATACTAGACCAACCCGTGATATTTTGAATCCATAATCCATAATCAGAAGCATTATCAACCAAGTTCCTCTGAAAAACTACCCTATGCAGGTTATACAGTGTTACCGGACTGTCGCCATTTAAAAACCGGCTGTCCCTTAAACTAGCAGTCTTTCCGCTACCACTAACCGTTACGTCGACTCCGGTAATGTCAGCCCGCCAGATGGTGGCTCCATTATTGGCAATGATTTCATTGCCGGAATTTCCCCGGTGGTGAATAACGCTGTGATTATTAAATGCCCCTCTTACCGAAAAATCTCCGTCTGCAATGATTTTTACGTCATCGTTCCTGAAATTGATCGTAGCCCCTTCTTCAATTTCTAAACTGGCCCCACTGCCAACGTAGAAATCATCATAAAGGTATAATTCGGTTCCGGCCAAAATGGTTACATAAGCACCTGACTGCAGACTTATGGCATCCTCTAGAAAAACATACTGCCCGGTACCACCCAGGGTTGCACCATAATTTTCGATTGTGTACTTGACAGCATCGAAAGCGTTAAGACGACCGTAGCCGTACTGTTCCGTATAATCATCATTACCCATACCTGAAACATTATCGGCAGAATTTTCAAGCGCTTCTTTAGCCTGAGCCGGGGTTAGATCCGGGAATATGGCTTTCATTAAACTGACCGTAGCGGCAGCATGGGGTGCTGAAAAGGATGTGCCGTTTACATTTGCATAACCATCAACCTGGGTTAAGGTTGGAACCTGAATACCCGGGGCACTCAGATTCACATAACTTCCGGAATTATATCCTGATGGAAATATATCATCGATGTCTACGGCGCTCACAGCAATCACGCCTTCATAGGCTGCTGGCCACTGTTCTGTAGGCCAGCTTCCACTGTGCCAGCTGGGTTGTGTATTTCCAGCCGATGCAACCAAATTAACTCCCTCAGCTAATGCATTATTTACTGCAGTTTCATAAGAACTAAAATTATACATCTCACCATCAATGCAATTCCCGTTCTGATCATACCCAAAACAAAAATAAGTATAAAAGCTCATATTAATTATATCGGCAACATAAACCGGATTACTACCATAGGAACGATTAATCCAGATTGGACCTGTTGCTTCTTCAAAGCTACCATCAACAATCATGGTTTCCCAGCCCAAGGCGGCAAGACCTAGGTTGTTATTGGATTCAGCGCCAACTATCCCAGCTACCTGCAATCCATGGTTTGGATGATTCGTTGAAACGGCCATGTCGGGATTTACGATTTTATTATCAATGTCGTCATGGGGACGAATGCCAAAATCAAGAACCATGACCCGTACTTCATAATCGCCTTGAGTTATGTCCCATGCCCACTCCGCGAAGGTATTATCCAGGTTCCATTGATTCAGTTCCAGGCTATAGTCATCCGGTAGAGTTGATGGCTGAATAGAAATCGGAGGATCTACCCATTCAATTTGAGAGTAGGATTCCAGGTCATCTTTAACTTCAAAAAAGGGTACCTGTTTTGAAAGTGTAAATACATAAACTGTAGACCAATCGTAAGAGCGCATTGTCCCGTCCACGGCGTTTACCCTGAGCGTATCTGCTGCTTGGAATTCCGGCATATATCTCGTGATTGTGACTTCAGCATCGAATTCCTGCAAATACGTCCGTACATGCTGAATCTCATCCTGCATTGCCTGTAACCCTACGCTTCCGGTCGGATCGGACATATCAACAAATGACTCAGTAAACGATATGGTTAATTCCTTGACCGGCGCATGAATGCGCTCTTCATTTTGGCCATACATCATATATGGCATACAAAGAGTTATTCCTATGATTATAGTAATATTGAATGTTTTTTTCAGTGATGTCATAGCGATCACCTTATCTGGTTGATTAAAGTTTGATTATCCTGCATGTTTCACTACTTCGTTAAGAGTAGTTTCGTTGTATCAGAGAATCCGGGAAGTTGTGGTGATTGCATCCGGGCAATGTACATACCCGATGCAAGTCCCGATGCGTCAAAAGAAACCTCATGTCTTCCTATAGCGAAGTAACCTAGTTGAAGCGTTCGGACTCTGCGTCCCATGAGATCAAATATATTTATATCTATCTCAACAGTCTCTTCCACATCGAGTTCAAATACGATATTCGTGGTGTAATTAAATGGATTCGGATAATTGCCAATCATCTGAGTCTTTTCGGGTCGATCGGAAAAGCCGCAATGCGTGCGATAATAATCGTTGCGATGTTCCACATAATTTTCCCATCCCCAAACCGGTCCGGGATCCGGTTGATGAAAATCCATATATATTCCCAATTGATAAGAATCCATCATATTCACGATTAGGCCGCCATCCGGAACCGGGCACCTTATCAACCGGTTCTCTGCCCAGACTACAACAAAATGATGGTTTCTATGATGTAAAATCTGGGGGCTGAGTTGCCCTTTTTCTCGGGGTTCGTGATTTACTTTAAAATTGGAACCTATCGGCCGGGCGTTCGCATCAAACCGCTGGGCGTAAATATCTGCTACCGATAAGCTCAGCCGCACGGGTGCACTGTTTCGCCGATCTTCCCAAACGAACAGAAACGAGCCGTCACTTTCATTGACCGCAACATTGAACCCTGAATTCATCTGCAGAGGCTCGTTATCGTTGATCAATACCGGTTCAGAGCGGGGCGTGCCGTCCGGATCCGCAAAGCTGAACCACATCTGATCAAAATACTGCGTTTGGCCGCCTTTCAGGCTGCGGTGAAGTACCATCAATGAATCGGTACCGAAGGGCTGAAACACCGTTAACTGTTCGTGACCGGCATCGTAAGCTTCCACAATATCGATCAACTCTCCTTCCGGTTCATTCGATGCGTTATAATACTGTATGTACCGGTTGTGGTAGATAAGCAGATAGCTTTTATCGCTAATCATGTATTGCCGAAAGTTATTGGGTTCCAGCCAGTCGGGGCCCAGTCGAACATTGTCACCCAATGCCTGACCGGTTTCAATATCATAGTACTGACCATATATATAGCGCTTTTCCTCGCGCAAATCCGACCAGGTGATCAAAAACCGGTTTTCAGGCACCTGGGAAACTTGCGGCTTCCAGCGATGTACTTGTCCATGATGATCATTCACCGTCTGCTCGGGAACTAATATCTCCCCATCCCGGTCCATGACCATCATTATAATACTGCTATGTAAATATCCACCTTCCGTCCGTTCTGCTTTTTGCCATGTAACAATGAATCGACTGTCATGTAAAACCAGTAAATCCAAATTGAAAGAACCGGTTGTTCCATCCCCGATCGGTTCCGAAATGCGAAAATTGGATCCGACAGGATTAAGATCCGGATCGTAGATTTGCCCATAGATCGCCGCTTCCTCTCCCTCCATGATCTCAAGGATATCTTCCTGAAAATACCAAGCGTCCCTCTTGTCAGTCCACACCATAACCACATATCCCTCGCCATCTTTGCCCATCACCAGATCTTCCTTCGCATATTGCTCATCGTTAATATCGAACTGATTAACTTGTCCGAATAACAAGGTGGAATAAACTGAATTGATCATCAGAAAGCAGAATTTTATAATCACCGGGATTAAATTATTTTTTGGATGCATTTATATTACATTATTAATGGTAGTGTCGCACTGTGCATACTATTTTATATTCACAGCCTTTTTTATGAAAGAAAATTATTGTTAACACATTAATAGAAGGCTTTGAAAAACTTTCATTCAATCTTTCATGTTAAATTTTGCTACTGAAACATAGCTGACTGCAGACTTATCGCGGGCATGTTTGCCCCGAAAAAGCTTGTTAGTCGGCTTTAAAACTCGAAATTTCACTGTTCTTTGACTTATTGGAAGTTTCATAGAGCCACCGATCCCACGGACCTGGTTCCATGGACAAGGAAAACCATCCTCTTCAGGTTCCAACCGATGCAGTTGAATACGAACCGCAGACCGTTGCGAGCCTTATTTTTAGCAGCCATGGTCGTTAATCCGGCCTTCGTTTTCATATGTGCGAAGGAATGTTCCACGGCTCCATCCACGCTGGACCACTGTTTATTGCGTTTATGCTGTTTTTTGGATAGGGTCTGGCCCCGATCCGGCTTTTCCAATACAGCGTAATTCCAGCCATAGCGTCGTGCCGAATACTTGTGACGTACATTGCCATAAGCCTTGTCTCCAAAAAGTGAAGCCTCGTCATAACTGACCAAATGCTCGGTTTGCCTGCTGTCATGAACATTTGCCGGAGTAAAGGTGGCCTTACGGATGATCTTTGATTCAATATCCACGCCGATATGTCCCTTATAGCCGAAAAACCAGGTATTGTTTTTCCTGGTCGAGCGAGCATCGGTATCAATTTGTGAGGAGGGTTTTTCCTCCAATTGTTGTCGTTTTTGCTGTGAAAGCGGCCGGTTCGATGATTTAATAATCGCTGCATCGACAATGGTCCCCTTTTTGACCAACAGTCCGTGGCCTTCAATCTGGGCGTTGATCTCCTCGAAGATCTTTTGATCCAGATTGTGCTCGATCAGTGCTTCCTTGAATCGCCAAAAGGTAGTAAAATCAGGACTCTGTTGATCCAGATTGATACCGGTAAAACGCTGAAAACTCAAGCGGTCGATGAGTTGATCATCAAGCTGCGGATCGCTCAAATTGAATAAATGCTGAAGAAAAATGGCTTTAATCATCCACATCGGATCCTTTCGGGGTCGACCACCTTTGCCGAATTTGGTTTTATCGATCACCTGGATTTGGTTTACAACCTGTTTCCAATCCACCCAATCGTCTATTTTTGAAAGTTTGGATAACATTTTACTTTGCTTGCGTCGCGTGTTGAGCAGATGATCGGCCAGACCGAGTTGTTGAGAATCTTTCATTTTACCGGCGTTATTTTGTAAATG
>SKXL01000260.1 GCA_007128425.1 Balneolales bacterium
CCAGGGGAATCACGATCAGGACGATGTTCATCATGCTGGTGGCTACCCGCAGGCCATCACCGCCGAACCGGAACAGTATATCGGTCAGCACCAGGAAAAAGAGTATGTAGGCGATGATCCATCGGCTGCGAAACACGTCGCGAAGCTGGTATTTCAGGATTTTCAAGATCATTGTACTTCTCCTGTTTCTGCGGTTATTTCAGACCGACGGCCAAGTTTGACGGCAATGGCCCGCTCCAGCGTGGACTGTTCCGTCTCCTCCAGGAGCCCGGATACACTCCGTTCAAAATAGACCTTGCCTTCCAGCAGATAGACCACCTGCTCCGCCAGCTCCTGCACCTCGCTCATAATATGGGATGTGAGGATGATGGTGGTGCCGCGATCGCGTTCCGCAAGGATCTTGTCCTTCAGGATACTGCTGGATACGGGGTCGAGTCCCGTGGTCGGCTCATCCAGAAACAGCACTTTCGGACGGAACAGGAAAGCCAGCACGGCACTCACTTTTTGCCGGTTCCCGCCGGAAAGGGTTCGAAATGCCTTGTCTTTCTCTGAGTCTAGTCCGAACCGGTCCCAAAGCTCCAGATCCGGCGCGTCCCCTTGTGCCGGTTGATGAAGTGCGACGATTTGACCGTTGTTACCCGGTCTTCCGGCTCCCTTTTCCACATCCGAAACCTGGTCCGCAGTGAGATCTTTGCTATCCTGTGTTTCCAAACGTGTGGATGCGGAACGGCCTTCGTGCTTCGAAGCCGACTTTCTGATATCCCGGATCATGTCCACGATTTCCATTACGGTCAGATTTTCGGGATAACGGGCCAGTTGGGGCATGTATCCGATCATTTCGCGGTAGCGGCTCTCGCCGTTTACCCGTATACCATCCACGGTGATGGTGCCGCTGTCCGGCTTCACCAGACCGAGGATGCTCTTGATCAGCGTGGTTTTACCGGCACCGTTCGGACCCAGGACAGCGGTAATGCGTCCCGGTTCTATTTGCACATCCACAGACGAAAGCGCCTGCAGTGTGCCGTATATCTTGTTCAGTGCATTGACTTGAATCATAAAGCCACCTTCCGCATGAGCGGTTTTTCATCGACCAGGGTTTCCGGCGTAATCGTGGGCATGACGCGCTCGGTAAGATCCAGTATCTGCACGAATATGCTTCGAAGCAGCATAAGGGCCATGGGGTTGCGCTCCACAATCAGTGAAAAGAGTCGGACCGGGCGATACGGCACATCACCAAAGCCGTCACCGTTCAGGTCGTACCCGCTGTATTTGTCCCAATAGTTTGCTTCGAAGTTGTTCCGGCTGTGTCTCCGGCTGTTGGTCGATACATCAAATGCATTATCTATGAAATTGTTTTCCGTGATCTGGTTGTCCATACTGCTGGCCATGATCCGGATGGCCCACCCATTGCGGTGAAAACTGTTTCTGTATTTTTTGACGCGATCACTTCCTTCGGATCGAATTCCAATAGTGTTGCCACTGAATTCATTATCAAAAATTTCGCTGTCTGTGATCTCCTTTAGGAGCAATCCATAGGACGAGGCGCCCCAGTTGTTGACAAACTGGTTTTGTTTCATCATGACGCGCCTGCTGTACATCACGGCCACACCGGCGCCGTTATTCTCGAACCGGTTGTCCCGATACTCGCAGTCATCCGAAAACATGAAATGCAATCCATAACGGATGTTTTTTTCGACATGATTGCCGGTGATGCCACTCTCTTGCACATATTCGAGATAGATACCGTCACGATGCCCGATGATTTTGTTATCCGCTATGACTGCCCGGTTCGAGTTCCAGAGGTGGATGCCGTTGGCTGCAACGGATTCCCGGGTCTGGTAGGCCCGGAGCCTGTTATCCCTGACCTCCATGTCATGGGCGCGTGCCAGATATATCCCGAAAAAGGTATCGTCCAGGATGTTGTCGATTACTTTTCCGCCGGATGCCCGCTCAAAACGGATGGCGGCATGGTCTCGGCTGTGGCTTGTCGGCACATTACGGATTTCCAGACCTTCCACATGCACATTATCCGCAATGATCCGGATCCCTTCGCCCTTGTGTTCCACATCGATCACCGGCCGCCCTATGCCCAGTATGGTTACCTGCCGGTCCACCAGCAGTTGGTACTCACGGTAGGTGCCGGCTTCTATGCGGATGGTATCGCCGTCGGCCGCTGCGGACAGGGCATCGGCTATCCTTGCAAAATCACCCCGCTCTCCAACGACATAAGTGCGGCCGGCGACCTCGGAGCGGCCGGCATCATCAGGCACAAAGTATGCTGAATTATTTACCGGGGTCAATTCCGCCGAATTTTCTGAAGTGCTTTCCAGAGCCACTGACAGCCCGGGTGCAGCGAATAGAAACATCCCGTTGGCCATCCCGGCCGTCAGCATGGCAAGGGCCATCCATAATGTTATGTGACATTTCCGATCCATGAATTGACACTTTTTACTGGAGAATCAATGAGTATGATTTTGGCTGCGGGATTTGACGTGTGCGTGGCTGTGACCATGGGTTCCGCCGGACCAGCTTTCCCCGACGATAGCCCGGACTTCCACCCACCGGATGACCTGGCCCCCAAATTCCGACTGCTGGCTGAGTGCACCGGCTTCATCCGCATAAGCCGAAAAATTAAGCGCCATCGGACTGCGCAGGCCGTCACTTTGAAGGTACCAGGCTGATTCGGCTGCAATCCAGTTTTCTGGATTATGAAAATCCGGTACCCAGAGCGAGTGGATATCCAGCTCCCTTCCTTCACCGCTGTCCACGAAAGCGGCCATACATTCGATCGCATCAAAAACATATTGTCTGCCCTGCTGTGTGATCAGCTGTGTGGCAAACGGCTCCTGGCTGATCATCATCCGGCAATGGTCGCACTCCTGTTGTCCGATCCGGATCTCCTGCGGACCACGATCGCATGCCGCAGTCAACAGCAGTACGGAAACCAGCACCACCGGGTGCAAACCATTTTTAATCAAGATTGCCAAGTTCATTGTAATACGCACAAGTTAATCATTTATAATGATATGAGATTCGATCTGGAAATCAAAAACCTTCCTTGTTTTCGGTCAGAAAGGCGCGCACTTCTTCCCAGGAGTGACGTGTTCCGGGGTAAGCCTCCCCGATGTTGTAGAGCAGCGACGAGTCTGCATCCGGATCCATCGCACTCACCCAGGAACCGCCCGGACTCGGAAGGTTCCTGCTGAGATGATACATCAATGCATCCGGTTTCATAATCCGTTTGGCCGAGATGAAGTCCACGATACCGATGACCTGGAGATCATTGTCTTCAAGCCCCTTTTCCTGCAAGTACCAGACCAGGTTTTCCACGGAGCGAAATCGGAGCACCGTGCCTTCCGCTGCCAGTGCCACCGCACCATACCGGCGGCTTCTAAGTTCAAGATTGCTGTGGTCACAATACTCGCCGTACAGGCTGACTTCCAGGTTTCCGAAATGGTGCGACGCGGGGGTATCGGTTCGGAACAGGTCCCTCGACACATCACGGAGCTCCACAGGAATAACTGAGGAGGTTCGTTCCACCGTGGCCGGATTGTTGCCTGCCGGCCTGTTGCCTTCCCTGCCGCATGCCATCACCAAGACCATCAATAAAGCTGCTGTTGCCAGTTTCTTAAGTTTTTCCGATTTGATGATTACTGTGTGCATTCCTTGAATTCTGTTCCTTTTTGATCTGCTAAAGATTCTCTGTTTGCTTCTATTCCGTCCCGCGCTTCTGGACCGAATATTGCCTTCCTGAACCAGCGTATACTTCTATTTTCTATCGAAAAACGTATTCCGGGCAGTAACTGCCGCTCCGACCGCAAGCGACAGTCCGATCCAAAGCGTACCCCAGTAGGGCCAGGATGAGGCCGTAATGTTGAGCAGGGTTTTCCTGCCGATCAGTGGCGGCTGGTAGCTCATGTCGGGCACTTTGATGGCCGCACGCGGGTTCAGATCGTGTCCGTAGTCGTAGCCCCACATGTAGAAATCCACCATACCGGCCGCTCCGGCCACAACAAATAGAACGATCCAGACCCAGGCGAGCCAGAGCTTGCCGGCAAGTGCGGCGACTACAGCCAGTGCCATCAACCCGCCAACCACCCATGGCATTATATCCAGTGTGCCAACCAGCTCCGGATCGATTTCCTTCATCCCGACGTAATGGTTCAGAATGTTGATATTTCGGATATCATGCCGCTCATGGCCGGTGATGTCGTTCATCCAGATATGCATGCCCAGCCCGTCCGGATATTGCGGCGCTTTCAGCGTTATGGTCCAGATAGGTGTGAAATACGCCGGTATCAACAGCAATGCGGCCAGAACCAGTCCCAGTCGGGTTGATTTCTTCATTGGGATAATTGCTTAGTTAGCTTGTTCTTTGAAAAGGGCAGAACCTGTCACAATTCTGCCCACATTACTATTAACCTCAGTTATCTAACAAGTAATTTTTGTTGTCGGTATCACGCTCAAGTTAATTCATTCACTCATCGCCCGTTCTCCAGCTCAGCGAGACATCGGATCCGACAGGTGATACCCGTACGTAACCCTGCATCTCCTGGTGAAGCGCCGAGCAGAAGGCGGTGCAGTAGAACGGAAAGATACCCGTGCGCTGCGGATGCCATACAATGGTCTTTGTCTCACCGGGTGCTATAAGAACTTCGCCGCTGTTGGCACCCTTGATGGCAAACCCGTGAACCATATCCCAGTCCTGCTCGATATTGGTCAGGTGAAAATAGACGGTGTCGCCGACCCGGATACCCTCGATATTGTCCGGCGTGAAATGGCTCCGGATGTTGGTCATGTAGACCCGAACCACATCACCGTCTCGCACTACCCGGGCGTCGCGCGGACGTTTAACCGCATGTGGATGCTGGTTTTCATCCAGATCGTAAATTTGTTTTACATTATCTCTGATCTTATCAGCCCGTATTGCCTGAGCATAGTGAGGCTCACCGATGGTAGGGAAGTCAAGCAGCAGTTCCATACGATCGCCCGAGATGTCGTACAGCTGTGCGGGGTGGAGCTGCTTCGGTCCGGTCGGCAGGAAACGGTCACGGGCGGTCTTGGTAAGGCCGACCATATACTTGCGATCCGGATTCGGGGTGTCGCCTCCGGTGATCATGAGGTGGCCGATTGAGTAGTAGGCATCAATGCGGTCCGTCACCTCAAAGGTTTCAAGCGACCACTTCACGATTTCCGAGGAGATGTATACTGATGTGTATGCGTTGCCATCGCCGTCAAACTCGGTATGGAGGGGACCAAGTCCCGGATTCTCCACTTCACCGATGATGGTCGCCTCGTATTCCAGCACCGGAATACCGTTGATCACCTCTTCAAAAGCTTCGTTATCGATGGCCTCAAGCATGCGGCTGAAGGAGTGTACCGGAATAACGGTGGCAAGCTTTCCTCCCGCTACAATGTATTCACCGGTTGGATCGATATCGACTCCGTGAGGTGACTTGGGCGTGGGAAGGAAGTAGATCATTCCGGGAGCATCTTCGGGATCCAGCAGCAATACCTCATCATGCACATTGGATACTGCAATTCCGGTGTTCTTGCCCTTCAGGTTGTGGTAATAATTAGCCGGGACGGTGCGTGCGCGACCTTCACGGACATATTCCTGTGCCTTTCGCCAGTTGACGGCCACTACGTAGTCCTTGTCAAATTCGGAAGCATTGATCTCCAGCAGGGTGTGGGCCTGCTCGGTGTTGTAGGTGGTGAAGAAGGCCCAGTCGGCGGACGGACCCTTGCCGGCGCGACCCAGGTCATAATGGTAGGGAGGCATGATGATCTGAAAGTCCATGCTCATTTCACCAGATTCGGGATCCACAGCGATGAAGCTCAGGGAACCGTCAAAATTCTCCTTGTAGGAGTCGATCGGTACATCCTTGTCCATTTCATAGGGGATGCTGAATCGGGTTGCCCCAAGGATGTACTCGGTGTTTTCCGTTACGAAGGTGGATGCGTGGTTGCCGCCCGTGTTGGGGAGCTCCAGCGTTTCGACCGTCTCGAAGGTGGTCAGGTCAATACGTGCAACACGCGGGGTGTTGTTGGCGTTGATGAAGATCCAGCGCCCGTCCGGCATCCCGTCCGTGTGTGAGAAATCCGGGTGGTGCGAATCATCCCACGGAATGAATCCGTAGCTGGTCATCAGCAGCGGTTTGGTCTCTTCAGAGTAGCCGTATCCCGATTCCGGATCCTGTGAAAAGACAGGAATGTTCCGGAACATGCGTGCCGAGGGAAGACCCCAGACACTAAGTTGACCGCTGTATCCCCCCGAAAAGAATGCGTAATATTCGTCATACTCGCCCGGTGCCACGTATACCCGCTGTGCGGCATCGCCGGTATCCAGCATGCCGGTCTGGGACGGACATCCGTACATAATCATAGCGAGCAGGCCAAGCCCCAAAAGCAATGATGTAATTTTCCAGATGGTTGTTTTATGTGCCATGGTTTTTGTTGTTAATGGTTGTTTAGTAGTGGGTTAATCCCTCAAATCTTCCCCTGTTTCAGCGTAATAGCGTAAAAAGTCGACTATTTCTATCGCCTGCTCCTTGGTCACGTTCTGATAGGGCATGATGGTCATGTACTCCTGGAGCAGTTCTTGTCCGACCGGGTGACGATTGGTCATCTCCTCCGGATTGAGGATGAAATTGATGATGAACTCGGGGGACCTTTCTTCGGTCACATCGCCCACCGGCGGACCCACAAAGCGGCGGCCCATGCGGTGACATGCCGTACAGCGACGATCGAAGATGTCAGCTCCCCGGCGGGCGCGCTCTACATCAAGATCCCCGATATCAAGTCTTTCGGTGACCGGCCCAATGCCGTGTTCCAGTTCAAATTCGGTCAGCTCCGCTGCTTCATCCCGGGCGGCTGCAGTTTCACGTTCTTCTCCGTTGCCGTTGCCGCACCCGGTATAGACCAGGGAAATAATGAGCAGGAGCAGGATTCTTATTACTTGCTGCATGTCTGATTCTATTGTAATTTATTAGAGGATTTAAGTGTATTATATCTTAATTATAATTGCGAAGAAGGGTCCTGTCTTTCTGCGACATTGCCGCCGGCTGTGCTTCCGGCCGGGCCAACATGGCTTCCGGCCGCTTCGGCATGGCCTGTACTTTCCACGGGACAGAGTTCGGAAAGCTTCGTGTGGGAAAAGAAGAGGTCGATGCTGTCATTCAGATTGGTCCATTTTTTGAAAAAAACCGGTGTTTTTTCCATCTGTTCTTTCGGAATGCCAAGACCTATGGGCTGAAAGGCCTCTTCCCCTTCCACCGCGGTAATTATTTCCTTGAGTGTGATCTCGCCGGCCGGTTTTCCAAGTGCCACACCGCCGCCGTAACCACGCATTGTCTTTACGATAGTCCGGGATGCCAGTCTTTGCATCACCTTGGTCAGAAATGCCGGCGGAATATCCAGTTCCCGGCTCAGCTCCCGAATGGAGATCATCTCGCGTTCATGCCTCGCCGCCATGAACGCTACCGACCTGATTCCGTATGTGCTGGCCTTGGAAAAATGCATATAACGTATTTAAGACTATTTTATCCTAATATAGGATGTCTCATATAAACAAGTCAAGAAAAAAATCAAAAAAATATAGTTGATGCACCTTCAACATGTTGCGCCGCAACGGCACGGACCCAACACATACCGTAACTTCCTGTTTTCTGTCAATTAGTAGGTATGAATGCTATCCTGGGCCGATGGCAGATAATTAACGCCAAACCAGCACACCAGAAGTACAATAAACGCCAGAGCCAGGGTCCACATGGCCGGTCGCACCAATTCCGATCGGTGTGCCCTGATATGGATATACGCCAGATAGACGATCCATGTAAGCAGCGCCCACACTTCCTTGGGATCCCAGTTCCAGTAGTGGCCCCAGGCTTCCTTGCCCCATATGGCGCCAAAGATGAGGCCAAGGGTCAGAAAAGCAAAACCGATATAAACCATGTTGTCGGCCAGCGTAAGGGTTTTCATCCGGAACCTTCCGCTGCGTCCCTCGTAGAGCGCTTTCACGGCAACAATGGCCGAAACGGCCAGCAATGCATAGGCAAAGATATAGACAATCACATGCGGAACGAACCAGATGCTTTGGAGGGCCGGCATGAGGGCGCGGTCATGGACATCCGGATTCAATACGTTAATTCCCAGAAACACAATGGCCATCAGTATGCTGTAAGCCAGAACCCAGTTGAGCTGCCAGCGGCGCCAGGTGAGGTAGCCGATCAGCGGCATGAAGAAACCGTACCACAGTCGCGTCTCGCCGAGCGTGCGCATGGGTGGACGGTCCAGGCTTCCCCACAGGCCCAGGATGAAGACGGTCAGCACCGCCATCCCGGCCCAGAAAAACAGATGACTCATGATCTCAGCCCTGGGTTTCAGCCTGGCAAGATACACGCCCGCAACGGCGACACTCCAAAGGCCGGCCGAAACGGCAAATACGGTGGGAAAAACACTCCAGGTCATGACACCTCCGTTTCTTGCTTGATTACGGCCGACCGGCCGGCGGTTTCCGTTGATCCGGATTCCCTGTCCGATGCCCCCGGGCTATCCTGCGCATGCGGAGATCCATTCACACCATCCGCTTTCTGTGTCAGTTCGGTGCCGATCTCTTTCCCCAGCCAGAACAGGTAAACCGCTCCCAGCAGCATCATGATGAATCCGGTATATACCACAGGCAGCCAGGGATCGCGTACCGCTTCGATGATGCTGATGGGGGACCATTTCCCGAACCGGTCATCGTAGCTGAACTGGTACAGTTTCCATCCCTCCGCCGAATAGGGATGGTTCACTTCGATATCGATCATCCGGTTGTCGCCGCTTTGAGTATACAGCCGGGCGAGCGACATGTAGCGTTTGGATTGCGGCACGGTCATTGCCATGGCCCTGCCCTTTTCCAGCTCAAGGAACTGGTGCTTCATGTTGAAACTGCCGCAGGTGATCCACCCGACAACCGTGTCACCGCGCTCGGTGTGCACGGCCCTTACGTTTGCCGCAGGCGCCGCGCCTACATCATGGATGGGCTCAAACCGGTCTTCAATACGCGCCGACTCTGCATAAAACTGGAGGATCTCATAATCCCAGCCGGACATGTGTCCCGTCCGTCCGCGCTCCACCTCCACCAGATCCTGCTCACCACGGATGACCAGGCTGCCGGTCTCGTGGTTGAGCACTCCCATTTTAGGTGGATATTCTTCCATGTGGAAACGCTGCAGCTCCAGCGCAAGCGGCAGCTCCACCGTGCGTCCATCACGGTCGGTGCCATACCAGACGGCCTGCCCATCCGACAGCGTCATGGAAACCCGCTGCAGATCACCGCTGCCGAGGATTCCGCCTGCAATGACGATCCAGAGCCCCAGGTGGTTTAACAGGAAACCGATATTGCGTCCACGGAACGGGATGCTTCGCCGGATGGTGGTCATGGCCAGCACAAACAGAAACCAGGAGATGCTCAGCAGGAATGGCCGGCTCTTTGCCATGCTGGTGAGTCCGATCCGGTCGATCCAGCCAATACCGGAGGGTTGCCCCTGCAAAAATAGTCCCATCAACAGCACCGTGAACGTCACTGCAGCTATTGCGCCCATGCTGGCCGGCACCTGACTAAGCCAGCGAACAACCGGATTTTTGGGCAGGCTCAGGTGAAGGGCAAGTGGAATCAGTAGCAGCATGGCTCCAATAACACCATTCCAGGGCCAGGACGGCGCCGATAAACCGTCGCCCGGCGAAAACCACTCGAGGGCGAATCCGACCAGCAGCAACGCAGCGGCTATGAGAAAGGCCTCGGGATATCCCCATGGAGAGACCCATACCGGTTTACGCGAAGTATTGCGGATTCTTATTCCGTTGGATGTAACTGGTTCCATCTGTTGCATTTTTCACCGCGAGGGGACGATATCGCGTTCACCGGCATCCCACTGGCGGTGGCGCTCATCGGCGCGCTGCAGCCATTCCGGGACCACGGTCCGCAGGAACTCGTTCTTTTCACGATGCCGCTGTTCCATGTCGATTCCCAGATAGGCCTGCGCCTTGGCTTTGGTGGAGACATCCGGCAAGGGAATCTCATCGGTATGTCCCAGTTGAGCGGCCAGACGCACCAGCTTCACACGAGCTTCCTGAGCCTGATCCAGTCCCACTCCGAACATTCGCATCATCTCCTGGGGTGCGTGGAAAGCGCCTCCATGACTGGCTGCGCCATAATCCCAGTGCCATTGTCCGGTTCTGATATGCTGCAATACGGGAGCCATTTGCTCTTCGGTTGCTCCCAGATTCCATACGAACTCGGCTTCAAGGTGGGCATTGACCAACGCTATTTCCAGTTTTTCACGAACCTCGTATACATCACGCTGACGCGAGACCACGTTGCGCACCAGCTCGGCCTCGCTTTGGCGGTGGCAGGTCTGGCAGGCGTTGGCCACGTTGTTGAGCGGGTTCTGCACCCGGTGGTCGGTGTACTTCACCCCGCCTTCGGTCCTGTAAGGCATATGACAGTCGGCACAGGAGACACCGCGCTGGGCATGGATTCCCAGCTTGTAAATCTCATAATCGGGATGTTGCGCCTTGAGCAGTGGTGTGCGGCTTAGCGGATGCACCCAGTCGGCGAACTCGATGGCATCCTTGTACTCCTCTACCTCCTCGGCTTTCAGACCACGATCCCAGGGAAATATCAGCTTGTTGCCGCTTCCGAAGTAGTATTCCACATGGCACTGGGCACAGGTGAGTGAACGCATCTCCTGGTGAGTCACTTGGGTGATGTCACGTCCCCGGCGCTCAAAAGCCTCCACAAGCGCAGGTTGTGAGATTCGCAGCTTCATGGTTTCCGGTTCATGACAGTTGACGCATCCAATCGGATTCACAACTTCATGTCCCACATCCGACCAGCGGGCAGCATAGAATTCATCGTCACCCATCTCTGCCATCAGCCGTGGGACATCTGCGCTTTTGCAAGTCCAGCAGGTTGCCGGCATGGGGCCTTCCCCCGCCTCCATCGGAGCACCGGTGCGAAGGGTTTCGTGAACATCGGTGACCGAGTAGTAGTGACCACGTGCGAGATTGTAGTCGATTGCAAACGCAAAACCGGCAAACAGGATAACCATGCGCGGGTTTTTTTCGAGCAAGTCCATGCGGGTAGATCCCAGGAACTCGCTGCGGAAGGTGGTGTCGGCCATCTGGTTGTATGTGTTGAACTGGCGCGGAAACGCCTCACCCCAGACCTCCAGCCTTGGTTCAAGGGGGTGCAGGTCCTTAACCGGCTGGAAGACGAACTGCGCTTCGGTCCGCCGCTCCACAATGGTATAGGTGAACAGTCCGGCCAGAAAGACCACCACGACGGTGATGAGAAATACCACCCAGCCGATCCAGGGTTTCTCTTCAATGCGTTTTCCGAGCGTTTTCATTATAATTGCATTTGGATTTCATTTGTCTTGTCGGGCATCTTCCGGTTGCCTGGTCCGGTCGCGGACAGATCCCGTTTCCTTTTATTCGATTAATCTCCGCAACCATTCCGGCACAGGCGCCTGCGGAAGCGGTACATGGGTATAAGGCACGCTCGCAGCGCTGGTCACGGCTCCGTGCGGCACTTCCCGATGGCAATCCCAGCACAACTTGTGTTCGCCGGCCTTGGCCGTTTGAAGCGTCGCGTCAAATGCGCTGACCATGAAATTCGTGTGTTCGTGGCACCGTTTGCAGTTTTCCTGTACCACCTGCTGTCCGGCTTCGTGGATGCGGATCACAAAGGGTTCCTGCCGCATGGTGAAGATGTAGGCGTGCCGCATGCCGTCCTGCGCCTTGAAATAGTAGTGGCGGAAGATATTGTCCTGCGGGACATGGCAGTCATTGCACGTGGCGTGTTCGCGGTGAGAACTGTGGGACCAGGTCGTGTAGTGCGGCGCCATCACATGACAATTCACGCATGTCTGCGGTGAATCCGACAGATAGCTGGCGGCATTGGACACATAGAACGCATAGATTGCCAGTCCGACGAGGACCCCGATCAACAAAATCACAGGAAGACGCCAGTGAGCAGGCGGAAGGAGCCAACGGATGATATGGGATCCCCTTTTCATCTGGACAGCTGTTTTTGTTGCGGTAAGATCAATAGTGTCGCTTGCCGGGTTTTTGCCTTCCTCTGGCGGAAATAAATTTGAAACCTGTGCCTTTTCCGGAAATGCAATAAGTCGTTTCAATACTACTTATTGATTTAATCTATAAAACGGGTCGGTTATGTGCAATAAAAAAACGGTATTTATTTATTGGTTGATACGTAAAAACGGTATATACCGATTATATTGACATTACATTTTTCATTTGCTATTATAGCGCATACACAAACCGACATTTCTCCAATTCATACCTGACCGGCTAGTCCCGTTACTGACTGTGATTTCATCCGATTCCAAATCTCTGATTCTTGATATCATAAAACGCCTTGGCACCGCGGACATGGAGCAACTCGTTGAACGGACGGGCCTTGCCCGGACGACGCTCCGTGAGCATCTCGCCCTGCTCGAACGCGACGGGCTTGTCCACAGAAGTCACAGACGCAACGGACCGGGCCGCCCGGCACTTCAATACCGCCTTACTCGCGAGGGTGAGGATCGGTTCCCGTCGGAGGAGCGTGAACTGCTGGGCGATCTGATCCGGTACCTGCAGGAGGAGGGGAAACAACACCTGCTCCAGGCTTTTTTTGAGACGTTCTGGAACAAACGTGCCGCAAGGGCCTGTGAGCTGATGCAGGCCGCCGCTGATAACAATGAGACAGATCCGGAGCAGACCGGATCGTTGCCACCCGGCCTGAAAGCCCTGTCAGATCTGCTGGAATCGGAAGGGTTTATGCCCGAAATCCACTACGACGAGTCTGATAAAACATTGACCATTCGTGAATGCAACTGCCCGTTTAAATCTGCCATCCGCGAGACCAGCCTTCCCTGCCGGCTTGAAGCACGGTTCTACGAAAAGATATTCGGACAGAAAATATCGCGAACGGCATTCATCCCCGATGGCGACGACGCATGCTCATACCGCATCGAACAGGCAAATCCTGCCGGCCAACCGGCGGACATCTGACCCACTGAATCGTACTTTTCGCAACGCCATCTCACATTGCAACCTGTTCACGAATTCTATTTCATATTAAACACTCTTAAAAATTAAACCTATAACAACCCTGCCAGTTACCAATGATACATCCCGAATCACTATCCCAACAAAAAGTAGGTGACATTGTCACCTGGAATTACCACGCAGCCGGCGTATTCCGGCAATACGGTATCGATTTCTGCTGCGGCGGCGGCATCAGTTTGCAGGAGGCCTGTGAAAAAAAACAAGCCCCTCTTGAGAAGGTCGTCCAACTGCTGGCGGATATTGCCGGAGCTGCAACCTCCGGTTCCGCAGAAAATTACCATGAATGGGATCCAGCCTTTTTGATCGACTACATCGAGAACACCCATCATCGCTTTGTCCGCTCAAAATCGAGTGAAATTGCAGCTTATTCGCAGAAAGTTGCCCGGGTGCACGGCGAACGGCACCCGGAGAACGTCTCCATTTTCCACGCCTTCTATGGTCTTGCCGAGGACTTGCTCCAGCATCTGGAAGCCGAGGAGACGGTTGTTTTTCCCCTGATCAGGAAAGCGTCCCGGCTGAAAGCGGAGGACCAGCCGCTCGACAACCAGCTGATGAAACAGTTGCAGACCGAGCTGGACAGTATGGAATCGGATCATGAGCATGCCGGTGAAACCATGGCACAGATCCGCCTCCTGAGCAATGATTTCACCCCGCCGCCGGAAGCCTGCACCACCTACCGCATCCTCTATCAGAATCTTGCCGGTTTTGAGGAGAATCTGCACAAGCACGTGCATCTGGAAAACAATATCCTGTTCCGCAAGGCGCAAGCCATGATTTCCTGAGGATGCGGGATGCGACATCAAGGTGTCTTCCGATCTTCGGTCTGGCAACAAGAGTGGAGCTGACATGTACCAGTGGGCCGTTTATTTTCATGTCCTGATCGCCATGTTCTGGATGGGTGGAATGCTGTTCACAATTGCCGTAATTGTGCCGGCGACCCGTACCCGCCTGGCCCGGTACAAACCACTGCTGTTTCATGAACTGGGTACGCGTTTCAGCCGGATCAGCTGGGTTCTTTTTCCACTGCTGGCATTCACAGGAGTGCTTGCACTTTTCGGCAAGGGATATCGCACCGCACATCTGGTAACCGTTGACTTCTGGTCATCCGGATACGGGTGCCTGCTTGCGGGTAAACTGATGCTTTTTCTGCTTGTGCTGGTCATTAGCGCCCTTCATGATTACTGGCTGGGACCAAAAGCGGTCAGCATCCTGGAACAGGAACACGAGAAAACCGGTCAGAATAGCAATAAGGTGGTTATGGCATCGCGCTGGGCAGGACGTGCCACTTTTATCCTGGGTCTGGCCATCGTATTCTTGGCCGTCTTGCTTGTCCGTTGATGAGACAAGGTTCGACCAACCTCTCGGATGCTCTGCCAATCCCGGTATGGTGCCGGGTGGCTTAATGTCAGAAATCCAAAAAAAAATAATGAATAATTGTTGATGTTCGTATATTTATATCATAAGATATAATACTCTTATTTCTTAAATAATATTAAATAAGGGAATTTTATGATACACAAGCATTCATTATCCCAACAAAAAGTAAGCGACATTGTAGCCTGGAATTATCAAGCAGCCAATGTTTTTCAGCAATATGGAATCGATTTTTGCTGTGGTGGCAAGATCAGCCTCCGCGAGGCCTGTCATATAAAACAGGCGTCGCTTGATGAAATCCTGCAACAATTGATGAATCTGGACAAGACCTCCACATCCCGCATGGATGATAATTACCACGAGTGGGATCCGGCATCTTTAATAGATTGTCTGGAAAACAACCATCACCATTTTGTAAAAACAAAAACCGGTGAAATAGAAGCATACTGTGAAAAAGTTGCAAATGTCCACGGAAAACGTCATCCGGAAAACATCTCCATATTTCATGCTTTTGTGGGTCTGGACCGGGACCTGAATCATCATCTGCAAACCGAAGAAAACAAAGCTTTTTCGTTGATCAGGAAAATCTCCCGCCAGAAAGAGGAAAACCAGCCGGTCGCTGCCGATCTCAAGCATCAGCTCTGTGACGAATTGCAGAGAATGGAGACGGAACACGAGCATGTCATAGAGATCATGGGTCACATACGACATCTCAGCAACGATTTCACTCCACCGCCTGAAGCCTGCACTACTTATAGCATTCTCTATCAAAACCTGGCGGATTTTGAGAAAATTCTCAAAAATATTGTTCATATTGAGAACAATATCCTCTTCCAAAAGGCGGAGGCCCTTATTTCGTGAAAATGCGGGCGCTGAGTTTTTTCAGCCACCTGCAATCTCCCGCAATCCCGGTTGGATTAACCTGCCGAAAGCCCTCTTCTCGTGCCAAAGATCAGTATGTCAGCCTGAGGGAGACATAGATGTTCCTGCCTTTCCCCGGCAGTTCGTTGACACTCAGGTGGTCCACATAATGGCGGTTTCCGATGTTTTCCAGCCCGCTGCGCAAATGTACGCGATCTGTGAGCCGGGTGCTCAGATACAGGTCGAACAGGGCATGACCGGGGGTCTTTGTCTCCAGGCTGTTGACGGATGCTATACGGTCCTGCGGTGCTGCCCAGCTTACACGCCCTTCCAGGGAAACCCTTCGCGACTCCATGCGCAGATAACCGTGACCCTTGAGTGGCGGTATCATGGGCAGGGGTTCATTCAAGGCGGAATGCTGCCCAATGATTTTGGATGCGGCCCCGCCGGTCCGCCAGCGGTCCGAAATCCTCAGGTCCAGCTCCAGTTCAACACCGGTCAGTACGGCGTGGCCCATGTTCTCATATCGTTTGAACAGGTCATCGATGCGGCGGCCTGCAATGTAGCGGTCCATGCGGTTGACCCATACCGAGGCGTGTCCACTCCAGCGCGACCGCTCATCGCCAAGTGTCAGGAATCCTTCAGCCTGTGAGCTGCGCTCCGGCATCAGCTCCGGATTACCGATGTAGAAGAACCCGTCCAACGGCTGGTAGATGTAGTAGCCGTACCGTTCGAGATGGTCTGGGAGCCGGGTGCCGTGTGAGATGCGGATCCCGCCGGAAAGGCCGGTTCGCAGCATTTTCTCAGCTTGCAGCGCAGAAATATAACCGAATGCCGCCGGTTCCAGGGTTGTCATTTCCGGGTACTCCGCCCTGTAGGTGGCAACGGCGCTTTCTTCACGGATCCTGCTCAGCGATCCTTCCAACTGAATTCGGCCACCCAGGATCCATCCGTCATCAAGGTAGTGGCGGTAGCGCAGCGCCGCCAGGGCATTTCGCTGTGAGACTTTCCCCAGGTTGACCAGGTACATGTCCCGCACATCGGATTCCACATGTTCCATGAGCATGTCCGCAAACGCCTCCACGTTCCATGCTTCCAGCTGAAGCTGCACGGCTCGGTTGCCGGACGAGGCATCCAATTCCGCGGCAAACCCGGCCGTCACGGTCTCGCCGTACATCGGCATGAACATGTTCGGCATCACTTCCCGTAGGGTGACATCCCGGCCGTAGTCATCCATCCAGTGCGTGACACGGTTCATGTACAGGTCGGTGCGGATCGTGTGGATACGGGCGCCCGGCCGGTCCCAGAGGTACTCCAGCCCGGCGATGTGGGCGTCGGCGCGACGGGTGTCCATGAGCAGGCGCGGATAGCCGATGAAGCCGGCGAAATCCCCGATATATCGCAGAGAAAGCGTATGGTCATCGTCGGGATGCACCAGCAGGGCGCTGTAGATGTTCCCTTTCTCGAGCCCGGAACCTGCAATCTTTTCACCTGAGCCCGTTCGGAAATCGCCGGCGTTGCGGTAGGTGCCGGAAAAACGGAATGCCCACCGCTCTGAGCCGTGCGAGACACCTCCCTGCATCAGGTGCTGAGAGCTCACGGAATGGTACCCGGATTCCAGGGTTGCCGATGTGCCCGTATTCAGCACCGGACGTGCCATGGCAAAGTTGATCGATCCGCCGCTACCGGACGCTGCACCGTCCCGGGCATCCTGCCCACGGCTTATCTCAACGGCCTGCAGGTTGTCGGGTTCGATGTAGGCGGTAAGCGGATCCATGCCGTCCACACACGCAGGCGTCATGCGCATGCCGTCAATGGTAACGGTAATGCGACCTTCGCGCTGTCCCCGAATGACCGGATCCCTGGCGAAATTGGCCCTGGAAACCATATCCATGCCCGGGATGTGAGACAGATGGTCTTCGACCGGACGGGTGCGCGCGTCGCTGTACAATCCTGTGTAGCCCATGGGCAGTCGTCCCGCCGTGATGAGGATATCCTCGCTGAAGACCGTTTCCGGTTCAAGGAAGAACAGCCCCTGGTCCGACAGCGAAGCCGCATCCACCTTTTTGGTCCGGTACCCGACATGGGTGATGAGGATGTGGCGTGTTGCCGCGTCCATTGCCAGGGCGAAACTGCCGTCGGTCCCTGTCACCGCGCCCGTTTGCTTTCGGGTGGAACAGCACGGTGCCTCCCTGGCTATGACGTGCGCTGCAGAGAGCGGCCGACCGGTTTCCCGGTCCCGGACCTCTCCCCACAAACGCAATGTGTCGATGTGACAGCTATTAGATGCCGGATTGCCCGTCACGGTCCGCGCTGAGTCTGCCGCTTTATCAGACGGGATGTTCATTCCGACCTGTGCCGATGCCAATTTTTCTTCGTGCGGGCTGCCTGTTCCGGTCAGTGCCGAACCCGCCGTTTCTTCGGAAGGGTGGGCAGGCGCCAGCTCTCCGGCCGAATGCGCAAACCCCGGTTTGCCGGTCGATAATGCCGGTGCGGCGAACAGCAGGAATGCCGCAACGGCCAGCCTCACAAGACCGCGGAGTGGCGGGCTTGATGATCGGGCGGTGACGCAGCGGATGGAAACGAGCCCGTATCCACCCGAATCGGCCGGCCGATTTTCTCTTTTCGTGATTAGATACTTCATGGTGCGAACCTCCTTCGTGCATTCCGGTGATCAGAAATCAATGGCAAAATCGACATTGCCGAGGTGTTCATCACCCTGGTGGATGTCAAACCGCAGCTCCCAGTCGCCGGTCATGTTGAAATTGACCTTCCCGTGATAGAAACCTTCCGATTCATGGACCGGTTCAACATTGTTGTTGGATCCGTGGTCCATGGAGGGCATCCAGGGCTCGAAGGCAAAAGTGGCGCCCGTAACTGGCGGGAAATGCATCATGGTCTCGCGATGGTGCAGGGCCACAACCAGGTCATTAAGTCCGGTCTGCGGATCGTCCGGCTGGACCAGCGTCAGGACATAGCGCTCTCCGCTATCGGCTAGGAACGAACGGACCATTGCCGATTCCGCTATTTCGACTTCAATCACACCATCGATATCACGTCCGGGGGTTTCCGGATCATGCACCGTGACGGCCATCTCCCAGTTCCCCATCATGCCGCTGGGCATGGTAAATATGGCCCAGCCACGAAACAGACCGATGTCCGGATCCCTTTTGTCGGGGGGCGCCTGGTGCGGGGAGGCGTGCGAATGATGCTCCATGTGCATGATGGGTGTAAATATGATTTCAGGACGCTCCACCAGCACCTCGTCCTCATGCACCTCGAAGAAGATGTGATGATAACCCATGGCAAGAGGTACCTCCGAGTAGGCGGCGACGGTTATCCCGTCTGCCGTGAATTCCCCGAGTTTGTAAAATTCCGGTTCGATGAACAGACCGGTTTCGTCATCCGATGAGTTGCAGGATACGGCCACAGTGAGGACAAGGAATAACAGTCCGCTGAGGCGCAGTGTTTTAATCGTAAACATAATTTGGTCACTGAGTTTGTTTCAATGGGATTTTGAGTAGTGGATGTGTTTGCGTTTATACCAGGTAAAAAGCGCAAATCAGGCTCAGTGACCTTCAGGAGGGGGTGTATCCACATTAAGGAGGTGATCGGATACGGAGCAGAGCAAGCCGGTGAATAGCTGTATATCATCGGGATATAAGGTGATATCCTTCACACCTTCACACAAAATGGTACCCGGATAGTACTCACCTGTCATGGCCGGCATTTCATTTCTTGTCTCCTCGTGATCCTGGATCTGAAATCTCAGATAACACATGCCTTCGCAGTCGGATTCTTCAATACTGCGTTCCTCGCAAAGGTTTTCCGTGATGTAATCCTTGAATAGTTGGTATTCCAGCATCGGCAGCACGGGCTGGATGGTGCCCGTCAGAAATGAGCAAAGCAATATGAATGCATGGATCGATTTCATCACAACACATTATAAGACAAAAGACTCTTTTATCCAAATACATTTATCGGAAACGCTCTGTGGTTTTGGAAGTCGATCTCATGCCTATATTGTATCATCGTCAATGCATCATTGAAGCAAATGCTTGTGCTCATAAAGGGAAGAGATCTGCATGATCAATTAATCAATCATATTATTGAATAATAGAACCATTTCTGTTATCTTGTTTCCGTCAGAAAAGAAGCATCCCGCAAACAGGACAGATTATGGAACTTCGATCCTTCAAAAATCAGGTATATTCCGAGTTGGCCGAAATGACACGGGCCCTTGCCAATCCCCATCGTCTGGAAATGCTTGAACTGCTGGCCCAGGGCGCCGCATCGGTGGAAAGCATTGCGGCGGAAACCGGTCTGTCGGTTGCAAACGCATCCCAGCACCTTCAAACACTGAAAAAAACCCGTCTGGTCGCCTCACGGAAAGATGGGAAATACCGGTATTACGAACTTGCAAACACCGATGTTTTCCGGGTGTGGATGGAACTCCGACAACTCGGTTTCTCACAAAATGCCCATATCGAAAAGCTTATCCGGGATTTCCGGACCGAGCCCGGAACCCTGGAGTGCGTCACCACCGATGATCTGCTGCAACGCCTGCGCAAGCGGCAGGCCATCCTCCTTGATGTGCGCCCCCGACAGGAATACGAGCAGGGCCACATCGCATCCGCCCGGTCCATTCCTGTCCGGGAACTGATGGATCAACTGAATGCCCTTCCCCGGGACCGTGAGATTGTCGCCTACTGCCGCGGTCCCCTGTGCGCCATGGCGGACGACGCCGTCCAACTGCTGAAGAAAAAGGGATACCGGGCATCCCGGCTTGAAATTGGCTATCCAGAATGGAAGACGATTGGGTTGCCCGTGGAAACCTGACTGCCATTATTCCGGGACTGAACAATCCATCTGTCGAAAAAACCCATACTTACCACCAGCACACGCAGCACTACGATACACGCTGTCCAAAAACGAACAAACACAACATCCACTCCAAAACATGTCCAGAAACATTCCCGGCCTGAAACGCAACTGGAAGCAGTTTTCCCTGCTTGTGCTGATCAATGCCTTCGTGGGCGGCATGGTCGGACTCGAGCGCACCATCCTGCCCGAGATCGCCGAAACCGATTTCGGCATCGCCGCCCGCTCGGCCATCTTCTCCTTTATCGTCGTTTTCGGGATCACCAAGGCTATATCCAACTATTTTGCCGGCCGGTTCGCCCAGCAGTTCGGCCGCAAGAAAATGCTCATCACCGGATGGCTGTTCGGGATCCCCGTGCCGTTCATGCTGATGTACGCTCCGGACTGGAACTGGATCGTGGCCGCCAACTTCTTCCTGGGGATCAACCAGGGGC
>SKXL01000068.1 GCA_007128425.1 Balneolales bacterium
AGGGTGACGTATCGGAAATGCCTTTTGACGATGGGGCGTACAGCCACATTATCTGCACGGCATCCTTCAAAAACTTCAGCCAGCCTGTCGATGCCCTTCGTGAAATGTACCGGGTACTTGCGCCGGGCGGAACTGCCTGGATATCTGACATGCGCCGCGAGGTTACGGATGACGAAATCCGTGATTATGTACGCAACGAAATGCAACTGCGTGGATGGAATCGGTTCCTGACAGAGATGACTTTCCGGAAAATGCTGAGGAAACGTGCTTATACCAGGAATGCAATGTTGCAGCTGATTGAAAAAACCAGGTTTCAAATTGAGGACTTTCAATCACATGTTTTGGAGTTTTACCTGACGCTGAAAAAAACATAACCACTTACATAAATGGAGAATATCATGAAACCATCCAAAGGAAAAACGGATCAGGATAAACACGTAGGAAATCTCGGCAACTGGTATAGCTGGGATTCTCCGGTCGGACTTGGCCTGGCTGCGATGGCCAGTGCAGCATCTCTTTACATTGTGGCCAAAGCGATAGAAATTGTCACTCGGTTCTGGTAATGATCTAAACACATGAACCGAACATGACAGCCTCCGGCTGACACACAGGAGCATGATTATATCCTGTCATGTGAGTTCATTCTGACCATATAAATCGAAATAAAATAAACAGATGAAACCACGCATATCTGTTATCACAATCGGTGTTGATGACCTGGAGCGGTCATTGCGGTTTTACCGGGATGGGCTGGGTTTAAAAACGGATGGCATTGTCGGAGAGGAATTCGAGCATGGATCAGTCGCATTCTTCAAATTGCAGCATGGTGCCACCCTGGCTATTTGGCCGAAAAAAAGTCTCGCACACGATGCCGGGCTTTCTGTCGGGAAGCCCGGTCCCGTTGAATTCTCACTGGGACACAATGTTTCATCCAAATCAGAAGTAGATCAGGTCATGCATCAAGCCGAAAAAGCGGGTGCGGTGATAGTAAAACAAGCCCGGGATACTTTTTGGGGTGGTTATGCCGGTTATTTCCAGGATCCGGACAAACATCTTTGGGAAGTTGTCTGGAACCCCCAAATGCTGCCTGATAACTGAGCAATAACTGGCATTCGTGGCAGACCCGGAGTCCCACATCCGGCACTTGCGAAATCATATCCTGATACGCTTTGCGTTTTCCTGGCAATTCCCCGGTCATTTTCAATAGGTGTGGTTTTGCTTCTGCATGTACTGCGTATGAGCAATCGATTCATCCGTAAACAACCCGGTTCCCATGAAACAAAGAAACCTCATAATTCCACTCACGGCATTGCTGCTATTCGTTTCCTGTGATCTGTTGTCGGACCCCGGGCTGCATGCTGAACATCCCGGGGAAGAATATGTGACCTGGGTTGAGCAGCGTTTTTGGGGCGTGAAACAATGTGACCCGGAGGATGATTACACACCACCCGACACAAAAAAGCTCCTGCAATCCCGGGGAATTGCCGTATTCGATACGGACAAGCAACATCTGGGAACCTGTGCCGCCTGTGGCTGCCCTTCCTATGCGGCCATCCACTATGCCCTCATTCATATCGATAACGTGGAAATGGCAGCCGAAATCGGCTTTGAATCATCTGAGAACCCGATCCAAAAGGAATAAGAACGCCACGATTATTCTTTTGGATGTGTACCGGCTGTGCCGCAACAGGCATCCCTGAAAATCACACGGCCATGGAATCCCATCACGGAACCATCCCGGCAAGCGCACTCACCGTCAAGGATGAAGAACTCATACCCATAAGCATCCTGCCAACCACGTCTTTACTGGCAGCATAATTCCGGTTTAGTTTTTGGATTAAAATTCCATGAACTCAGTAAAATCACAACGCATGTTTGCCTTGAATTATAAGTCTAATTAATCTTTCTCGTGATGAATTCCCCGGATAGATTTCCAAAAAACACATCGGCCAGCATAACTACGGAAAGCAAGATCATCGATATCATCAACCAGCCGGAGATTACCGGGAATATGCCTGAAATCATGTAGAATCCGGATATCTGCCAAGTGAGGAACAGGAGACCAAGAGCCAGCACTACTTTTAGTATCTTAAAATAAGTATTTCGGGGTGATGTAGTTTTTTCGAAATCATGAGATTTAGTTTTCCATTGGAAGAAAATTCTTCCAAGATAAACCAATGCACCGATACCTATGACCGCGGTCAGCAGCCATATTCCGGTCGCAATCCGGGAAATGGATTGACTCAGAGCCGGAGCTGAGTTTCCCAGCCACCCTGCCCAGTATTCCAGGATATCAGCTACCATACGCCAACTTTGCTCACTGTTGGTAAAGATAATAATGCCATCTCCGGTTGCCGGTATTAAATAGTAAAATGCCAGCCAACCTGCACCCTGTCCGCCATGAGAAATCATCTTGTGACCTTCCTCGTTAATTTCAAGAAAATGCCCGAGCCCTGCCGCGTCTGATCCAAGTGCATAAAACCCCTCGGTTTCGATTGTCGAAGAATACATTTGATTGAATGCTTCGCGGCTTAGAATTTCATTCTTATCGCCCCCTGGTATACCTGCTGCTGCAAATCGGGAAAAATCATCTACCGTGGTGATCAACCCACCGTGGGCATAAACAATCTCGGAATTCAGTGGTACCGATTGACCGTCAAACAAATAACCGGTAACAGCATTTTCCGTTATTTCAGATGTTAATGTAAATCCGGAAGCCTGCATCCCAAGGGGTTGAAGTAAATTATCTTCTACAAACTCGATGTAAGATGTGCCGGAAACATCCTCAATAAGCAATTCCAACAATACATACCCCGGATTTGAATAGAGAAAACCTTCACCGGGTTGTTGAACAATCAATGATTTTTGATGAGCGAGTTTATTCAAGACACTTTCAGCCGGCCTGGAATGATCTTCCAACTCAATTTTATCAAAAATACTGAAACCAAGCCCGGCACAATGACTCAGTACCCGGCGGATGGTAATCTGCTTGGTATCAAACTCTGTCTCCGGAAATTTCCAGCGGCTCAGATGTTGCTCCACCGGATCATCCAAATCAACTTTGCCTTGTTCCACCAGTATCATCACGGCACGGGCTGTAAGGGATTTGGTCATGGATTCCGCCCGGAACCAGGTTTTGGGTGTTATTGGTTGGGATTGTTCCCGGTCAGTGTAGCCGTAATCTTGCGACCAGGTTGGTTCGCCATCGCGAATCAAAGCAACCGCGGTGCCGGGAATGTCATAGCGATTCATCAGATGAGGGATACGGTCCTCAAGGTGGGTGATGAATTCCCCAACTGAGGGTGGCTCTGATGGCAGAGGTTGAGTCAATCCATTTGCAATCAAAATTAAAAATATTAGCGCTTTACAAGCCATAATTTTATGAATATAAGGGTTAATAACTTGCAGCTTCATCTTCCAATACCTTCTTTTTTATTTTTGTAACTACACGGCCGAACTTTTCCGGTTCGGCGAGAAACGGGGTATGAGCGGATGAGTCAAACACTACCAGTTGTTTATGGGGAGTATCTATAACTGCAAAATACTCTTCAACCAACTCTCTGGGCGTGTTTTTGTCATTTTCCCCGACCAGAAAATAGATTGGTACATCAAGCGAGGGGATGTGGGAAATGTAATTAATATGATGAGCGAAAACCTCATCCCACATCGGTCCGCTGCCGCGGTTGGCACCGTTGAGCCAACGGTAATAGTCCATCAGATTATATTCGGGGGCACATAAGGCAATGCAGGCGAGGCGGGTCATGCTTATATCAAAATTACCACCATAATCCCCGATTAAGCCGGCAAATTTTACGTGGTCGGAATGATCGGTATAAGGAGGCTTTCCAAGCTCTTTCAGTTCCCGAAGATCGCTCCGGCTTTCTGATTGTTCGATTTTGTTTTTCAGCCATTCATAGCCGATCCGGCCACCACGATGGTTATCCACCACCTGGCTGACACTGATATACGCATGCAGATGTTCCGGGTATTTTTCGGCATATTCAATACCTAACATTGTGCCCCAGGAATGTCCGAGCAGAAATATTTTTTCCTGATCAAATCGCTGCTGCAAGTAACTGATCAGTTCATGCGTATCGCTCATATATTGATCAAACGTCATGGTCTGTTCATCAAAACCGCTGTGATTGGATTTGCCAGCCCCACGCTGATCCCAGTGAACCATCACAAATTCTTGTTCCAAATCGTCATCCAGATGATGAGCAAGTGGCATTTGGGCCGCTCCCGGACCACCGTGCAGCCAAAGCAGTATCGGATTGTTTTGATCGGCTCCGCGAATCAGAAGATACTGTTTCATTCCACCGAGCTCGATCTCTGTTAACTCTGCAATACTTTCAGGCTTAATATTGCATTTAGAGTCTTCAATCTGCGTTGTAGCTGAAGAAAAGAGACCCGTGGATATGATTAGGATCAACAAGAGAATGATAAAAAAGATAGGAATATAGATTGTTTTGGATTTCACTTCGTGACCTTCGGTTCATCTGTTAAAATGCTTCTCCTATCGTAATGTATAATCCACTTCCGTGCCGACCTGTTCCGAAGTCTATACGCAGGTTGGTTGTGTCTTTCGGATTGAGGTTAAAACGAAGTCCGGCTCCTGCCGAAAATTTAGGATTGGAAAAAGAGAGCTCATCAAACCGGCCCCATACTTCGCCAGCTGCAGCAAAAATGGTAGCCCCAAATCGGCCGGCGAGGTGCTGACGAAATTCAGCCTGCAGTTGTGCGGCATTATGATCCCGAAAACGGCCCTCGTAATAACCGCGCATGATCTCGCGTCCACCCAGCAATGCATATTCTTGAAACGGTGGATTCCCCGTTGTGTAGCGATTGCGAAGATGCAGTGCCAATACCGATTTGCCATCCTCCAGCAAATCCAGGTATCGGCGTATGTCCAGGAGCCAGGTGGTATGAGGATGTGTATTTCCCGCGAATGAGGGATACATCATACCGGTCAGCTCGAGATAGTGATTTTTTGTCGGGGTGATCAGGCTGTTGCGCCGGTCACTACGCAAAGAAAAACCAATGCCGGGCAGTGTGCTGTGCTCCGGCGTTTCGGTTATTGTAGACCCGCCGGCAGGTTGAATGGAACTCTCTGGAAACGAAATATCGTGCAAGCGACTCAAACGCAGTTTCGGACCGGCATGAAAATAATCGGAAATTTTAAATAAGAATTCTTGCTGGAAATCAAATTGACGATATTCGATATCGGTCCCGGCATCATCGGGCGAGTCAGCACCGACCCCCCAGTAGGTATCCGGGAAAAACGAATATTCGTAGCGGCCTTCCAGAATCAGTGCTTCATTTTCAAGTACAACATTCGGCGTTAACTCAATCATTAATTGCCGGTTGAGCGTATAGGTTCCTGAGAATATAATATTGGACGCACGTGTGTTATCCCCCGCCCTACCGGGTTTAAACTGATACACAGCCATTAGGCCAAACATTACACTGGTTTCCGGAGTGTAACTTACAAATGGCAATACCATAATAGTGTTTTGATAGGAAGTATCCGCTTCATTTGAAGAAAATTCAGCTACCGGAAGGATGAATATTGCGATGAGAATAGGAATCATATTTGGAGTTTGTAATAACACCCATCTGCCCTGTTTTTTTACCCGGCAGGTGAGGTAATTGAGACGTTGCAGGTTTTCTAATAACTCAAATGTTTATTAGTCAACTTCTTTATTTTAAAAATTTTACAATGAAAAGGGCTCGAAAAAATGGTTTTGTAAAGACGCTTTTATATCAATTAGATCAAGTACCAAATTGGAAGATATTGAAAATAAATCTGTAAAGATTATACGGACGGTTCAACCACAAGGCGTTCTGACTTTTTCACATGTAAACGGATAGTCTTATGGCTGTTAAAACCAAGTCACCCACACTATTTTGGGCAATTACCGCAGGATTTGCCGGTGGAATTGCCTGGATCATTGCCATGATGATCTTATTTGGCCCGGCTCAGGCTATTCTGGCGAATCCAAACTTTCAAAGCGGATAATTTCTGGATGTCGACAGTCAACTTGAACCATCGCCACACGCTGCCGATAATTGGTGGATTCTCCCCATATATGCAATCTCCAACGAAGATGGCTATAATGATATAAATGTGTTTAATCACCCAGCACATCCATCATGCCCTCGCCAAGATGCTTCCGCATGATCTCCCTGTAGTCGTCGCTATTGACGAACCCGCCGTCATGCTCAAAAAAACTGGTTATGGGATCAATCCAGTCGCTGTTTAAAGGCATGATGAACCCAAACTGTTCATTGGCATCGTCGGCTATTTCATGACGTTTCATGGGAATGCCATCGCTCAGGCCATGAACAAAATTATGGACGTCAAGGTAGGTGAAGTAGCGATCTCCCTCGGACATAAGCGCCATGATCTCTTCGTTTGAATGAACGGTCAGTGTATCCATTTCGGGGAAATACTCATCCCGGATCTGTA
>SKXL01000044.1 GCA_007128425.1 Balneolales bacterium
ATCATCCTTGGCACGCTCGTAGGATGGTTTTTTGGAAACTTCATTCTCCGGTAACAGAATTCAGAGGCAGACCAATAGCCTGAAATCAACCATTTCGCTTGTCAATTCAGCAAGCTGACAGCATGTCAACGCAAAAATCAACCTAAAAAAATCAAACGGATAACATTATGAAAGTACAAATAGCCGGACCCGGATGTCCGAGATGCCAAAGCACAGAAACCGCCGTACGGGAAGCCCTCGCGGAACTCAACCTGGACGCGGAAATCAGCAAAGTGACCGACTACAAGGACATGGCCCAATTGGGTGTACGGCTAACTCCGGCCGTGGTGATTGACGGGAAAATCGCCCTCTCGGGCAGAGTCCCCACCACCTCGGAAGCCAGGGAACTGCTGCAAAAGAAATAGCAAAACAATTACCCTGTTTTATAAAAACCACATCACACTCCATCCTGCCTGACGCCATAAGCCATTGCAAAAAATACCTGATCCGTATTCTTATGGACCGTAATAAGCGGAGTGCGAAAGAAATTGTTTTTTATCGGGTAATAATGTGTCTATAATTATCGTAATTATACGATGATTATATGACGAGTTCATTAAATCTGGCGAATTATCATGAACACACCAGAAAATATAGAACGCACCTCCACCGGGATCGACTTGGAGAATCCATCCACCCGGCGAGCTGCGCAACTGACCAAGGCGCTCGGTCATCCCGTCCGCCTGGCCATCCTGAAACTGCTCTGCGAACGCGATACCTGCTTTTGCGGCGATTTCACGGATGTCCTGCCGCTGGCGCAATCCACCGTATCCCAGCACTTGAAAGTGCTTAAGGAATGCGGGCTCATCACGGGGACCAGCCAGGGGGTGCGCACCTGTTATTGCCTGGACCCCAGCGGAATACAGGAGCTTCACCAGAACCTTGTCAATCTGGTCGACACATTCGATACCTCCAACCTGTCGGACTGCTGCTGAATCCGAAGGCGTGCAAAACCATTTTCCACCTTGAAAAACGAAATCCAAAATCTTAGGCAGTTGAAATCAGAGAACACGGAAGCCAATAAACTTAAAGCCCTCGTCAGGGAAAAATACAGCGAGATTGCCATAAGCTCCGAGCGTAGGAAAACGGCGGGTTGTTGCGGTCCGGCAGGCTGCTGTGAACCCGCTGTGGGACAACAAACCGGGCATGGCGTCTATTTCGACATCTTGGCCGAGTCCTATGAGGGGATTGAGGGTTACCAGCCGGATGCCGACCTGAGCCTGGGATGCGGCATCCCTATTGAGTTTGCCGGGCTCAAGCCGGGACAATTCGTGCTCGACCTGGGCAGCGGGGCCGGGAACGACATCTTTGTCGCCCGCTCGGTGGTGGGCGAAACGGGACGGCTGACCGGCCTCGACTTTTCCGAAGCCATGACCCGGAAAGCCCGTACCAATTCCGAAAAAATGGGGTATGACAATATTGATTTCATAACAGGAGACATCGAGGACATGCCGCTGGAGTCAGCCCGGTTCGACGTGGTGCTTTCCAACTGCGTACTCAACCTCGTGCCGGACAAAAGAACGGCTTTCGCCGAGATATTCCGGGTGCTCAAGCCCGGTGGACATTTCAGCATCTCCGACATCGTACTCAAGGGCACCATCCCCGAGCCCATCCAAAAAGCGGCCGAAGCGTACGTTGGATGTGTGTCCGGTGCCATGCAGAAGGAAGAATACCTGGAGATCGTCCGTGGAAGCGGCTTTACGGATGTGACAGTCCGCAAGGAACGGGAGATTGTCATCCCGCAGGACTGGCTCATCCGGCTGCTCGGCGAAGAGCAGGCCTCGATCATCAAAGCAAACCATTTCCGCGTTCTCAGCATAACGATCAACGGAAGCAAACTATAAACTATATTTCTGATGTCCGGTATTCCAGCAGAAAAAATAAGCAAAAAAATGTCCCTCCTGGACCGTTATCTCACGGTCTGGATATTCGCAGCCATGATCCTGGGCGTAATGATCGGATTCTTCTTCAAGGGTCCCGTCGAGCTTTTCAATGCGGCCCTCACGGTCGGCGAGCATACCAACCTTCTGATTGCTTTCGGCCTGATCCTCATGATGTATCCTCCTTTGGCCAAGGTCAAATACGAGCTCATGCCCAAAGTCTTCTCGGACGTGAAAATCCTTGGACTGTCACTGGTACAGAACTGGCTGATCGGTCCTGTGCTCATGTTCGCTCTGGCCGTGGGTTTCTTCGGCTTTCTCGCCCCGGCCCTGTTCGGTCCGGATCCGCGGTGGGGCTATTACATGGTCGGACTCATCCTGGTGGGAATCGCCCGCTGTATCGCCATGGTGCTGGTCTGGAACCAGCTGGCCAGGGGTAACAGCGAGTACGCCGCCGGATTGGTAGCCCTGAACAGTGTATTCCAGATAGTGACCTTCGGATTTTACGCCTGGCTGTTCATCACCGTCCTACCCCCGCTGTTTGGCCTGGAAGGCTTGGTGGTGGATGTGACCATCGGAGAGATTTTTGGCAGTGTCATGATCTATTTGGGCATCCCCTTTGGTGCCGGGATCCTGAGCCGCGTCATTCTGCTGCCCATCAAGGGCCACAAATGGTTTGACAATGTGTTCATCCCCAGAATTTCACCGATCACGCTCATCGCCCTTCTCTTCACTATTGTCGTGATGTTCAGCATGCAGGGTGACCAGATCATTTACCGTCCATTGGATGTGGTCTGGATCGCCATCCCGCTAACCGTCTATTTCGTGTTCATGTTCCTGATCAGTTTTTTCATGGCCTCCAGCCTTGGCGCCGACTACAGCCGCAGTGCCACGCTGGCCTTTACCGCCTCGGGCAATAACTTTGAATTAGCCATTGCCGTTGCCATTGCCGTTTTTGGGATCGCATCACCGATAGCCTTTGCCACAGTGGTTGGTCCGCTTGTGGAAGTGCCGGTGTTGATTGGATTGGTCCATGTCAGTCTCTACTTCCTCCGCAAACATTTTGGCGGCGTAGCGCAGCACGACGATCTCCTCAGTCAGGAAGTCGACGATACCGAAGCTTGCGATGTGGTGGATACTGTATCAGAGTCCCTGAACAATTAACTCTTGCACAACTAGATTGCAGTCCGGCTATAAGACTCATAACCAGATCAAATTACTTTTTGCTATTCTAAATTGGAATGGAATCGGTATGTTCCTAATCTCTCGTCAATGCGGATGTTCGTATCCACACAATAAATCGAAAAAAAGGGATACCCGGAAAATAATTCACTTCCAGATTGTTTTGTATTCGCCATGCGTTCCATGATACCATAAAAAAATTCCACAGATGCAACACTATCATAAGCCGGGACATTATCGGCATGGTTCGGTTGACCTGTTGATGTGAAAAAAGGGTATTGGAAATTATGTTATAGAACAGGGTACTTTCCCACATCCATGATGCCAAAACGGGAATACTGAAGATCAGGACAATCATGGTGATCTGAAAATCAATGATCTTTTCTCCGGTCAGATTCACAATGCTGCTGCTATCTTTTTTACTGAACCAAAATATGGCCGGAAGGAGAATCCATAACAGCGGATTCAGCAGAATACCCAGCATGGAAACATTCATCAAATGCAGGTACCACTTATGCGCTTGCAGTTGTCGGTCCCGGCTCACATGTGCAACCATAATTTTCTCCGCATCACAGATATAACGGTGCCCAGGCGGCGATCAACGCACCGGCATAGCGGCTGTGGCGGTCGTCCCGGAGCAAGTGATCGGCCTTGTCCAGCGAAATGAAGCTCTTGGGATGTCGGGCCAGTTTGTAGATGTGCCCGGCGTTTTCGATGCCGACCGTGTCGTCCACCGGCGAGTGCATCACCAGCAGGGCTCTGTCCAGATCGCTGATGCAACTGTCCATACGCGCAGCGTTCAGATCGTCGACCAGCTGCTTTTTGATGGTGAATTTCCTCCCGGCCAATACCACTTCGGCCTCGCCTTTCTCCTCAATTGTCTCCAGATGGGTCTGGAAATGCCTGGTTACGTGGCCGGGGTCGGATGGCGCACCTATCGTGACTATGCCTTTTGCCGACGGGATCCGGTGTGCACTCTGGACCACCGCCGCACCTCCCAGTGAGTGGCCAATGAGCAGTTTGGGTCCACCCGTCTCTTCATTCATGAATTCCGCCGCGGCAAGCAGGTCATCCACATTCGATGAAAAATTGGTATTGGCAAACTCGCCCTCGCTCTGGCCCAGACCGGTGAAATCGAACCGGAGTACTCCGATTTTGCTGGCCACCAGCTCTTTTGCGATGTTCCCGACCACTTTGAGGCTCTTGGAGCAGGTGAAACAGTGGGCGAACAGGGCGCAGGCTTTCATCTTTCCGTCAGGCAGATCGAGCCGGCCGGCCAGGGTCTCGCCAAGGGCCCCTTTGAAAGTCACTTTTTTTGAACTCATGTAGATTTATATTCTTATCGATGTAAAGGTTACCGTTCCATTCTCTCCTTACTGAACAAATTAGCAATCCATCATACAAAATGGAGGCTTTTTGTCTAAAAGAGCGATTGGGTTCAGCGTTTCATACTGGATTATAAGCAATCCGGCTTTTGATAGCACAAAACCGGGAAAGATAATAGCAATATATAACTGAAAGTATTTGCAGTTTCGATTCTCTAACAGATACAGGATGTGAATTTCACTGGCACATCGAAATCATCAACTGGAATATCTTGTATTGTTGGATGAAGGATGAAAGAGCTCTTTCCTATAGAAGTAATTGAAAATTCACAAGAGAAGAATTTTTCAAAACACTCGACCACCTCGAAGGTCTTGTATGTCTTCATCGTTATGATCTTGATGATCTTTATGATATTATTGCCATTCATCAAGGTGGATGTCGGTGTGCGGGGCCACGGTATCGTCAGACCTGTAACCGAAATTGTCGAAGTCCGTTCACCCGCATCCGGACATATACAAAGATGGTATGCCGAAGAAAACAAGTCGATTCGTCAGGGAGAGATTTTTGCTTTGCTGGATGCTCCTGATTTGACGGAACAACTGCGTTATAACAGAGCACAACAAGCACAGTTGAAATCCCACATTCATGATTTGGAGCTGCTGAACCAGGCAGATTCGTCAACCTTCGGCACACCGCTTCCACTCACATCGCCGCTATATCATCAATCATACAGGAATGTACAGCAACAGCTTTTCAATCAAAAACTGAGGGTCAAACGGCAGCGAGATACTTATAACAGGAGCCGCTTTTTGCATGCAAGAGATGCCGGCAGCTTGCTGGACATAGAAAAGGCAAAAACGGCATGGGATGATGCCCTTTTTCAGTACCATCTGATGATTGAACAACAGCAATTAGTGTGGGAGAATGACAGGAACACGCTGCAAAAAGAATTAAAACAGTTAAAGTCCGAATATACCCGACTCAAGCAGCAAAAGGATCATATGAAGATTCGCTCACCCGTATCCGGAACACTCCAAAATGTTAACAGACTGTATCAGAATCATTTTATCCATCACAATCAGGTGCTGGCCGAAATTTCTCCCGACACTACGCTGGTTGCCGAAATCTATATTTCACCGGACAACATAGGACTGCTGCGCAGAGAAATGCCGGTTCGAATACAAATTGATACCTATAATCAAAATCACTGGGGAACGGTATCGGGGGTGATCACCTCCATATCGGGTGATGTTCAAATACGCGGAGGAGAACCATTTTACAAAGTCACCAGCTCGCTTGACCAGTCATACCTGACACTTCCAAATGGAGTGAAAGGAGAGATAAAAAAAGGCATGACGCTTTCGGCCCGATTCATAATAAATCGCAGAAGCCTTATGCAGCTGCTCTACGATAAAATTGATGACTGGCTGAATCCTTCCTGGAATGCACATGGATATCCGGCAGGCAATAAAAAGTGAAGGGGTCAACCGAATGGTGTTTCGAAAAAAAACAGGTGTCAAACAGCACGATATTACGGATTGCGGTGCAGCCTGTCTGGCATCAATATCGGGATTCTATGGGCTGAACATGCCGGTTTCCAGAATACGTCAGCTCGCTTCAACCGACCAAAAAGGCACAAATATTCTCGGAATGATTGAAGCTGCCGGGAAAATGGGGTTTGCTGCCAAAGGTGTCAAAGGTGAAAAAGACAGCCTGTTTCACCTACCCCTGCCGGCCATTGCCCATGTTATTGCAGGCAAGGCACTACAGCATTTTGTGGTGATATATAACGTATCCCGCAAATATATCGAAGTAATGGATCCCCGGGATGGAAAATTCCAAAAATTAGCCCACGAGGAATTTCTGTCGCAATGGACCGGTGTATTGATTCTGATTATGCCAAATGAGTCTTTCCAACCCGGTAATGAGCAGGTGTCGATTATCAGCAGGTTGTGGTTCCTTCTCAAACCCCACCGGGCGATATTATTGCAGGCCATGTTTGGGGCGGCTGTTTTCACCATCATCGGACTTTCAACGGCCATTTACATCCAGCTTATCGTGGATCATGTGTTGCCTGATGACAATCGAAGTTTGCTCAACCTGCTTGGAGTGGGAATGATTGTGCTGTTGATTGCACAGATTTTCATTGGTGCCATTAAATCACTTTTTACACTAAAAACCGGCCAACTGATCGATGCCCGACTCATTCTTGGGTACTACAAACACCTGCTGCGTTTGCCACAGCAATTTTTTGATTCCATGCGGGTGGGAGAAATCACCTCAAGAATAGGTGATGCCGTGAAAATTCGTGCTTTTATCAATGATGTAGCCATAAATCTTCTTGTGAATGTGTTCATCATCTTTTTTTCATTCATCCTGATGTTCACGTACTACTGGAAGCTCGGTTTGGTTATGCTGGCAATCATACCTGCCTATTCGGTTATCTATGTCATTACCAATTGGCTAAACAGAAAGACGCAGCGAAAAGTAATGGAGGATGCGGCTGATCTCGAATCACAGCTGGTTGAATCTCTCAACTCGGTTTCAACCATCAAGCAGTTTGGTTTGGAGGATTATGCAAACATCAGAACCGAAACCCGCTTCATCCGCCTGCTGCATTCGGTTTATCGATCGGGCCTGAACTCTGTTTTTTCCGGATTTGCCTCACAGTTCACTTCGCGTTTATTTACCATTTTTCTGCTTTGGACCGGTAGTGTTTATGTGCTGCAGGGTGCCATAACACCGGGAGAGCTGCTCTCATTTTATGCCATAATCGGATACTTCACCGGTCCGGTTGGCGAATTAATCGGAATGAATAAGGTCATTCAGGATGCATTCATAGCCGCCGATCGACTGTTTGACATCATGGATCTGGATAAAGAAGAATCGGGTAAAAAAGTGATTCTGAAGAGGGATATGGTCGGTGACATTCGGTTTGAAAACGTACATTTCAGGTACGGAAGCCGAACAGAAGTTTTTGAAGGATTACACCTTGTCATACCCCATGGAAAAGTTACAGCTTTTATCGGCGAAAGCGGATCAGGAAAAACCACGTTGGTCAATATTCTACAAAAACTGTATCCGGTTGATTCCGGTCGCGTAACCATTGGCAAACTCGAATTATCCCACATTGATACCCATAGCCTGAGGCAAGTCGTCTGTGTTGTTCCCCAAAAAATCCATCTCTTTTCCGGAAATGTAATCGATAATATCGCTGTCGGTGAATATCATCCGAATATGCAGAGGATCATCGAAATCTGTAAGCAACTTGATATTCTGACGTCTGTCGAGGAGCTGCCATATGGTTTTGAAACACACCTTGGAGTAAACGGAGCAACTCTCTCTGGAGGTCAAAAACAGCGTATTGCCATTGCAAGAGCCCTTTACAGAGACCCTGAGATACTGATTTTAGATGAAGCTACCTCATCCCTCGATCCTGCATCTGAAGGATTTGTGCGTGAGACCATAGCCAATCTTCGAGCCAGGCAAAAAACCGTTATCCTGATAGCCCATCGCTTGAGCTCCGTTATTCATGCAGATAAAATTTGTGTCCTGAATAAAGGCATTCTGATTGAACAAGGAACGCATGCGACGTTGTATAACCAGAAAGGTGATTATTATAATTTCTGGCAAAAGCAGTTACCCTCCCTGAATGACACAACCAATTGAACCCGCAAATGAAATGACAACAATTACAGCCATGGCACTTTATACCTATCTCAACAGAATCCAACAACTGGACGCACTTATCAGGCAAAAAAGAACCGGACCACCAGAAGAACTGGCGAACAAGCTCGGTATTTCAGAACGATGGCTATACAGCTTTTTGGAGGAGGTCAAAACGGAACTTGATTGTCCGATTCGATACTGTCGATTGCAACGAAGCTACGTATACGATAACCCCGGGAAAGTTTTCATCGGCTTTATGAAATACGAAAACCTGGGCAATGAAAGTATGAAGTGCCTGGGCGGTGGGACGAATCTGTATTTTTTTTCAGACTGTATTTATCTGTGCAGTAACTATGCATAAATTTTATATACACCCCCTAACCATAACTAAATTCAAGAGGTGAAATCATGAAGAAAACGAATGAATTGCAGGTCAAAGATCTCGTTTACAGCGAACTGAAGGGTATCTCCGGAGGATCCTATTATTGGCTCATTCCGTTAGCTATAACGATTGCTTATTCTGAAATAAACGATATATGGGAATCCGGTGGACAGAACCTGATTGATGCATGGAACTCAGGTTACGATGCCGGCTATGGTGATTCATAAACAAGAGAGGTAAAGCCATGAAAAAAGTAAATTCAGTAAACGACAGATTGTACGCGATGACCCAATCGGAGTTGAAGTCCGTCCATGCAGGAGGATTTCTTCTTGAAGGAACCATTTGGTTGATCGCGGCCATCAAGGGATCTTCTGATAAGCTTTCCGATACAGAGGATGAATTTTGTGGTGAAGATCAAACATTCAGTCGAAGACATGGTGTCTGCTACTAACCCAAAGGGAGGTTGCGTTTGACAACGCAACCTCCACTCAAAAAGATGGCTGACAAAAAATGATAAAAAAAATCATATTTCGGCTTCTTGTACTTGCAGGCATACTGTTTATGAACATCGCATGGTCTCATTTAATGGGAAGGGCTGAAGACAAAACATTCATTGACGTGATTTTGGTCACTTTTTTGGCAGGCATATTTGTAGTATATCTGACAGTAAAGGAAGAGAAAAAAAATCGTTAAAAAGATTCAAATGTGGACTATTTACGATTGAGTGGGTAGAAGAAACACAAGTTAGCACACCGAAATTTCCAATCGTGCCCGAATAACTTGTATTTTGGGTATAATCGCCCAAACATCAGACAAACATATCATCGTTGCCGGACCCAATGGTTCGGGTAAAACTACCGTCGCCAAGGAAATCATTGAATACCAACATTTTCGATATCTCAGTGCCGATGATATCGCATACGAGATCTCCCCTTCCAATCCTCTTTCGGCCAGTCCGATCACTTTATCCAAAGAACCTCAAGTCACGTATGTAGTTGCCCATAGGCATTCGCTGCAGATTTTGAGGACACCTGCATGCGTGACATATTCGGCTACATTTGGACCGGCAAAATCTTGTATTCTGCATTAGGTGTCACATACTTCCTGCCAGGTGCTGGTATCGGCGCAAGAGTCGGACTCCGAACCACTTACCACTGGGAATCTCCCTGACCCGAAGACTGAAACTTGTACTGTATGGCATTTCAAGAAGCCATAAATTTTTGTAAAATGCATGTTCGCCATTAACACCGGTATCAATCTGCCATGACTGTAATTACCGTTGCATTAGCTTCAAAAATCAAGCAGCATTTTTGAATCGTTGCGAATTTTCAGCCATATTTGTTGAACCAAAGGCCGGTATGCGACGAATGTACTTTTCGGTTCAACGAAATGAAAAAAGTGAAATATGAATTCTGATGAATTGCGAGCGCTTCAGGCACCCTTGAAGCAAAAATATAAAAACGACCCACAGTCAGCACTCGTTACTTTGAAAGCCAGAGGTCAAATTGGCGAGGGACTGACATGCAAAATTGAAACCGGCAGAACACTGGTTAAGGCTGGTCATCATCCTGCTACTGGAGGTAGTGGTCAAGCAGCCTGCTCTGGTGATATGTTACTTGAAGCCCTGGCAGCGTGTGCAGGTGTAACTTTAAACTCTGTAGCCACTGCTATTGGCATAACCATCTATAATGGAAGCATAAATGTGGAGGGGGATCTGGATTTTCGTGGAACTCTGGGTGTTTCCAAGGATGCACCTGTTGGATTTCGGGAGATTCGAATGCACTATGATTTGGATACGGATGCTGATAAGGAACAGTTATCAACACTTTTACGGTTAACAGAGCGCTATTGTGTGGTATATCAGACGTTAAAAAATATTCCGGCAATCAATATTTCCCATAGTTTCAAATAAGATGATCGTGAACTTTAAAAATCGGTAAGTATACCAATCCTGAAATTATTTATGCGGTCAAAATGATTATTCAAAGCCAAGGCATACTCAATATTAAATGAGCTGACCCCCTCACTGTCACTCGGCTTGGCCGGTGCTAGTCTGAATTATTCCAGACAACAGAAAGGAAATGTCTGGTAATTTGCTGATCCCGTTGGGTGGATTTGTTATAAGTTTAATTCTTATTTAAAACTTCTGTTTTGTATTATATTCTCCGATATACTGAAATTTATTTATGGACCAATTACTTTAGGAAGAGGTTTATGGCAAAAAATAAACGAAATAACAATCACCAGACTGAAATCATAAACGCAAGATCAGCTTTGCCGACACTAATATTTGTCTTTCTTCTGCTTGCATCATTCGCAACCAGCAACGCTCAACCTATTGTACCCGGGGATGAAGCCATTGGAAGATGGAACCTAACCTTTGAAACAGCGGAGGGAACTTCTCCCGGTTGGCTGGAAATCAAAAAATCGGGCTTCAGAACCCTGACCGGGTCTTATGTTGGAGCCGAGGGCAGCGCTCGTCCTATATCACATGTTATTTACTCTGAAGAAAATGAAACTTATTCATTTTCCATCCCGCCTCAGTGGAAAAATCAGGAAAGATACCTTGAATTTGAATTTATTCTTGAGGATGAGATCATCAAAGGTAATGCTCTTATCGGCAATGAGCGGTTCCCAATGACCGGTAAACGCGCTCCTGATTTACACAGGGATGCTCCGACAGTATGGGGTGAACCATACAGTCTGATTGATGAGCATATGTCTCATTGGGTCATTCCAAAAAACAACAGATTTCAGATGAGAGACGGGGTCCTTGTCAATGAAGATGTGGGTGGTAATCTTGTTACCAATGAGGTTTTTGATGATCTGAAACTTCACGCAACTTTTCGATATCCTGAAGGCAGCAATAGCGGCATCTACCTCAGGGGCCGCTATGAGGTTCAAATTATCGACTCTTACGGGGAACCGGTCAACGATCTCATTCTGGGTGGCATCTATGGATTTCTGGAACCCTCGGTCAATGCCGGAAAAAAAGCCGGCGAGTGGCAAACCATGGACATCACGTTCATTGGACGCCATGTAACCGTGGTTCTAAATGGTACCACCATTATCAATAATCGGATAATTCCAGGGATAACAGGGGGAGCACTCGACAGCAACGAAGGAGAGCCCGGCCCCATCATGATCCAGGGAGATCACGGTCCTGTTGAGTTTAAAAAGCTTATCATAACACCTGCAATCAATTGATGAAGATTCAGATCCAAAAACGTCAGACTATGGAGTTAACTATGTTTAACTGAAATGGGTAGCCAACAAGAATAAACCGGCTGTCCTGAATACTCGCTTTGAACATGTAATTCAAACCACAATTTTCGAAATCTTTTTTTTCATTAAAGCTATAATATCCCGGTGCCGGGATTGCCATTTCAATTGTAATTACAAACTCACATCAGATCATATCATGAATCGAAAATCCTTTTTGACAAAAATTGGAGCAGCCTCAACCGCTTTGGTCGGTTTGCCCTTCATAAAAACCCAAGCCAGTGCTGATGCCGGTGTATTACACTATGAAAAACGATCAGCCGGCTACAGCGCCAATGATCAAATACAAATTGCATTGATCGGAACCGGATGGATGGGACAGGTAAATGGGAACACAGCCTCAGAGCTGCCTGGCATTAAAATTACTGCTGCATGTGACTTGTACGAGAGCAGGATCAGGCGCTGCAAGGAGCTATGGGGAGATGATATCTTCACAACAAGAGACTATCGTGAAATCCTGAATCGCGATGATGTGGATGCGGTTATCATCTCTACAACCGATCACTGGCATGATATCCAGGCGATTGACTCCCTTAATGCCGGGAAAGCTGTTTTCCTGGAGAAACCCATGGTGCAGCATGTAGATCAGGCCTATGCCGTCCTGGATGCTGAAAAAAAGACAGGGAATGTGCTGCAAATAGGCAGTCAACTTACCAGCGACATTCTCTACCTCAAAGCCCGTGATATGGTTCGAAACGGGGAAATTGGCAAGCTGGTGCTTGTCGAAGGCAACTTCGACCGCCATTCAGCCGAAGGCGCCTGGCAGTATTCAATCCCACCAGGGGTCACTGCAGAACAGGTTGACTGGGATACCTACCTCAGGGATCTGCCCTACCGGGAATTTGATCCAAAACAGTTTTTTCGCTGGAGAAACTACCGCGAGTTTGGAACTGGCTCATCGGGAGATCTCTTTGTGCATCTCCTGTCCGCAGTACATCTCGTGACCGATTCCATGGGTCCATCAACTATCATGGCAACAGGAGGCTTGCGCTACTGGCACGATGGAAGAGATGTGCCTGATGTGATGCTGGGCATGCTCGACTACCAGGAAACAGAATCCCATCCGGCCTTCAACCTGGCCTTGCGTGTTAATTTCATCGATGGGTCAGGTGGCGGCGTAACCATACGATTTGTAGGAAGCGAAGGTGAAATAGTCGTTGACTGGACAAACGTAAGACTTCGCAAAGCAACCATGGATAAGCGTCCGCCGGTCACGATAAATGATTTCAGCAGTGAGACGCGTGAGGCCTTCCAGGAATACCATCGTGCAAATTATCCCGAACCTCCGCCAAGTGTTATTCCGCCATCGGAATTCGTGTATAATGCTCCTGAGGGATACGACTCAAGAAAACATCATTTTGAGAACTTTTTTGATTCTATACGCAACAATACCCCGGTTTATCAAAACGGAACCGTTGGATTGCGGGCTGCGGCCCCAGCCTTGCTATCCAATGAGAGCTATCATGAAAAAAGGATTATCAACTGGGATCCTGTGTCCATGAAAGTAATGAGTTCCGGTCAATCTGGTTCAAACTGACTCGTGCGCAAATTGGCGATCGATTTGTACAAGCCAACAACATGGTCTAAATTCAAAAAACCTGTACCTTCGGCAATACTTGAAAATAAAACCGAACCAGGTTTATATACGCTCACACATGTAATTATCACTGATGTTGACCTGGATTCAACATTCGAAATGCCGCTAACCAATCATGATCTTTCAAACTATTGACTGGGCTGTACTAGTCCTTTTCTTCGTTATTTTAATATCAATCGGCTATCTGGCTTCGCGCCAGGCCGGCAAAAGTACAACCAATTTTTTTCTGTCGGGGCGCAATATGCCGTGGTGGCTGCTTGGCGTTTCCATGGTGGCGACAACCTTTTCGGCCGATACGCCCAATCTGGTGACCGACATGGTTCGCACCGGTGGCGTTGCGGCCAACTGGCAGTGGTGGGCCTTCCTGCTCACCGGCATGTTGACGGTATTCGTTTATGCCAAGTTGTGGAACCGATCGCAGGTCATGACCGATCTTGAATTCTATGAACTGCGCTACAGCGGTAAAATGGCTGCTTTTCTCCGGGGATTTCGAGCGATATATTTGGGCTTCTTTTTTAATGTGATGGTACTGGCTACTGTTTCGCTGGCCTTCATCAAGATTTCAGCGGTAATGCTCGGACTCCAACCCGCTCCGGCCCTGATCGTAGCCGCCATCATCGTAGTGTTCTACAGCGGACTGGGCGGACTCAAATCCATACTGTGGACCGATCTGTTTCAATTTTCGTTTGCCCTGTTCGGTGCGGTTTTAGCTGCCGTGTACGTGGTCAAATCACCGGAAATCGGAGGATTAACCGGACTTTTTACCCATCCCAATGTCAAGGACAGCCTGTCGCTTGTGCCAAGTATATCGCAACCCGAGCTGTTTATCAGCATCTTTTTAATACCACTTGCCGTACAGTGGTGGTCGGTCTGGTATCCGGGTGCCGAACCCGGTGGAGGCGGATATGTAGCCCAACGTATGTTATCGGCAAAAAACGAACGACATGCAGTGGGAGCTACGCTTATGTTCAACTTTTTCCATTACGCTCTGCGGCCATGGCCCTGGATTATTGTGGCCCTGGGATCACTGATCGTCTACCCCGACATCGCTTCTATGGCACGGGAGTATCCCGATGTGCCGGCTCACTACATGCATCACGATTTTGCCTATCCTGCAATGTTGCGTGAATTCCTGCCACCCGGCCTGCTGGGACTTGTGGTAGCCTCACTTATCGCTGCTTACATGTCAACCACAGCATCGCATATCAACTGGGGCTCGTCTTATCTGGTCAATGATTTTTATGCCCGATTCTACAAGCCCGATGCTACCGAGCGCCAGAAAGTGCGTTTTGGCAGAATATCGACGGTTAGCCTGATGTTTTTTGCCCTGCTGCTGGCCCTGGCCCTGCAGAATGCTCTTCAAGCATTTCAGTACATCCTGATGATCGGTGCCGGAACCGGTCTGATTTTCATCCTGCGCTGGTTCTGGTGGCGAATCAATGCATATTCGGAAATCTCGGCTATGATTGCCGCCGGATCGTTTTCTCTGATGTTCATCATGATCGAGAATTTCGGCCTGACACGCCTTGACCACGGTGAGGTTGAAGTGTTCGGCATGGTTACTTCCATGAGTTACTGGAATGTAATCAAACTGCTGGGCACAGTAATTCTGACTTCGATAACCTGGATTATCGTCACCTTGCTGACCAAACCGGTAGACGAGGAGACTCTGAGAAGCTTTTATACAAAAATAAAACCAGGCGGACCGGGCTGGAAGCGGATCGTGGAACGCGCCCGGACCGAACATGTGGAGCTTACCAAAGAAGAGGATCTACGCTGGGACGTACCCACTGGTATTTTGTGTATGATCCTGGGCACGATTTCCATCTACAGCATGCTGTTTACGATAGGCAATTTGCTGTACGGTAATTTGCTGCCGGCTCTGTTCCTGGCGATTACCGCCGGATTATCTGCCGGACTGCTCACCCGCTACTGGCACCGGCTCCGCATGAAGTAAATCCCAGACCTGAGCTAATTTTGAAATCTCTTATGAAACCTGAACTGGTAATACTCGCTGCGGGACTGGCGTCCCGATACGGCAGTCAGAAGCAGACCGAAACCGTCGGTCCCTCCGGTGAAGCCATTATCGACTACTCGGTATATGATGCCATACGGGCCGGATTCGGCAAAGTCGTATTCATTATCCGCCGGGACATGGAAGATTCCTTCCGGAAAAATTTAATCAGTCGTTTCGATGACCGGGTTGAGGCGGTCTGTGTACACCAGGATCCAACCGATTTGCCCGATGGCTTTTCCCTTCCCGCCAATCGCGAAAAACCCTGGGGAACGGCACATGCGCTGCTGGCCGCTCGTGAAGAGGTCAAAGCACCGTTTTCTGTGATCAATGCCGATGATTTTTACGGTCGGGAAGCGTATGAAGTCATGCATAAATTTTTAACATCAGGTTCGGGAGATCACCAGTACGCCATGGCCGGTTACCACTTGTCCAACACACTATCGGAATACGGCAGTGTTTCGCGTGGGATTTGCGATGTAGACGATCATGGGTATCTGCGGTCGGTAACCGAGCTGACCCGAATTCTGCGAAGCAATGGCCGTATCATCAGCGATCAGGAAGAGAGCAGGCGCGAGCTGCCGGAAGATGCCATTGTTTCCATGAATATGTGGGGCTTCACACCTGCCATATTCATGCAGACCCGAGAGGAGTTCCGCACATTTCTGGAGCAGAATATCAACAACCCGAAAGCCGAATGTTACATTCCTACCGTAGTCGACCGGCTGATTGCCGGTAGAAACGCACGAGTCAGAGTTCTTCGCTGTAATGCCACCTGGTTCGGAATTACCTACCGGGACGATCTTGAATCGGTTCGTACTTCCATCCGAAAAAAAGTGGAAGCCGGCGAATATCCACCCGATCTTTGGAAGTAAATCGGATGTTAAAAACCCCATCATTGGCTTGATGGACAATAGCCCGATCAACAATAGCTGGATGGATTATGACCGATACATGTCACTTTTGAACCGAAACTGTTGTAACCAATGAAAACCAACCGCAGAGATTTTCTGAAAAAAACTGGTCTGGCCGGTGCCGGTCTGACCGGCGCGGGATGGATCGGTTCCGTCCCTACCCGAAACCCGCAACAGACTGTTGACGCCAACCCCGCTGATTTTGTTCACCGGCAACACTTCAATATGAATGGGTATGCCGCCCCTGCCCTGGATACGGTTCGTGTCGGGGTGATCGGCATCGGAAATCGTGGACGGGCTGCACTCTCCCGGCTTGTCCGTATCGAAGGAGTTCAGATTACGGCATTGTCGGATCTTTATCCCGAAACGGTAGAGCAGGGCCTGGAACGCGTGCGGCAATACGATCACAATCCCGCACTCTATTCCGGCGGTGAAGAGGAATGGAAACAAGTATGCGACCGGGATGATGTGGATCTGGTCTACATCTGCACTCCCTGGCATCTTCATGCCCCCCAGGCTATTCATGCCATGGAGCACGACAAGCACGTGGCAACTGAAATTCCGGCCGCACAAACGCTCGAAGATTGCCGGAAGTTGGTGGAGACTTCCGAGCGGACCCGTAAACATTGCATGATGCTCGAAAATGTCTGCTACGACTTTTTCGAAATGTTAACACTGAACATGACCCGCCAGGGCTTTTTCGGGGATATCGTACATGGCGAGGGCGCCTACATACACGAACTGCTTCGGATGAATTTCTCCAAAACCAATTACGCCGACCAGTGGAGGCTGAAAGAGAATATCGACCGCAACGGAAATCTCTACCCCATGCACGGACTGGGTTCCATCGCCCAGATCATGGACCTGAACTACGGCGACCGGATGGACTATCTGGTTTCGGTCTCCTCCGGTGATTTTCAAATGGGGACACACGCCGAAAAGCTGGCCGCTGAAGATGATTTCTGGAAACCGTATGTTGATTGCAACTACCGTGGCAACATGAATACCAGCATTATCCGGACCGCCAAAGGTCGTACCATCATGTTGCAGCACGATGTAACTTCACCCCGGCCCTATACGCGCATTCATCTGGTCAGCGGAACCCGGGGCACTGCCCTGAAATACCCACCCCCCGCCCGCATTGCCACCGATCATACCGGATGGGTTTCCGAAGAAGAGTTTCAAGAGCTTGAAGAGCGGTATACTCCTGAAATCACCCGGCGAGTCGGCGAAATGGCCCGTGAGGTTGGTGGACATGGCGGCATGGATACCCTGATGGACTGGCGGCTGATCGATTGTCTGCGCAATGGTCTGCCGCTCGACATGGATGTGTACGACGCTGCTCAGTGGAGCGCGGTCATCCCGCTGAGTGAATGGTCGGTAGCTCAGGGAGCAATGCCGGCCAGGATACCTGATTTTACCGATGGTGCCTGGAAGTCGAACCGGCGCCTGATGGATATCGGACTTTCAGCAGGCGGAACTACCCGGCTTATTTAGCTATATTGAAACTCATAATTTACTCTCGGCACCCTGATATTACTCTCGCAATCCATAAACGTCTCTCTGTACCCTTGAATTACTCCGTACACGAATGAATGCATCCCTCATACCCTCAATTTTTAACCGGTTTGCAACCGTTGAGACACTGAAGGATTATGCACCATTCGGGTCGGGGCATATCCATCAAACATGGGTGATCCGTACCGTCGGGGACGATCGTCCCGACTTTGTGCTGCAAAAAATAAATCACACGGTTTTTTCGCCGGTTGACGGAATGATGAGAAATATCCAGGATGTCACAGACCATATCCGTGAAAAGATGATTGCATCGGACCCGGATAGTTCAGATGACAGAGTGCTGAAAGTGATTCCGACCCGTGAAGGCAATACCCATTATACAGATTCAGAGGGACTTCACTGGCGGTTGTATCTCAAAGTAGAACCCGGCATCAGTTACGACGTGGTGCCCAACAAGCAGGTTGCCTATGAAGCCGGCCGGGCCTTCGGCCAGTTCATTAGGGATCTGGAAGATTTTCCGCCCGAAGAGCTTGTGATTGTCATCCCGGACTTCCACTCAGTGGAGTGGCGATACGAACAGCTATCCAACGCTGTGAAGCGTAATCAGGCAGAACGGCGTGACAAGGTCGGCCCGGAAATCACATTTGCCCGTGAGCAGATCAAGCAGATGTTGACTGTTCCCCGGCTGGTTCGGGAAGGACGGCTGCCCGAACGCGTGACCCATAACGATACCAAACTGAACAACATTCTTTTTGATCTTAACGACCGGGCAAAATGTGTGATTGACCTGGATACTGTCATGCCGGGTTTGGCACTATATGATTTCGGAGACCTGATCCGCACGGCGGCCAATACAGCCGAAGAAGATGAAGCCGATCCGGAACAAGTGCAAATCAGTTTGCCGGTATTTGAGGCTGTTACAAAAGGTTTTCTGGATAGCACCCGGCAGATATTGACCCCCGATGAGGCAGATAGGCTGGTGCTGGCTGGTCCTTACATGGCCTTTCTGATGGGAATCCGTTTTCTGGCCGATTATCTTAATGGGGATATATACTATAACACCCACGATCCCGAACAGAACCTGAGACGCTGCCGGACCCAGTTTCGACTCACAGAACAGATGCTTGAGCGGAAAGCCGAATGCCGGGATTTGATTCAACACTACTTTGCCAAATCATAATGCTTCTTGTCTCTTCTATGGCTCCGATCAGAACAGCCGGAATTTATTTTCAGCGGGACATTATCGACAAATTAGTAATTTCAACCATAAGCAATTATGCATAAAGGTAAACAAGTGTAAATATGCAGCTGCATTTGGTGAATATCATGAGTTTTATTGCCGCTCCCGCCTGCCATACGATATGGAAGGCCCGCAATATTTACCTACTACCCTATAACCGAAAAAAATGAATGATTATATGAGTATACGTCTTAATTTGAACGCCGCTGTATTGGCAATGGGTGTTTCATCCATGGTCGGTGCTGGTTGTGCCCAACATACAGAACAATCGAACCCGAATATTGTTTTTTTCTTTGCCGATGACCTGGGCTGGCCTCAGTCGGGAGCGTACGGTAGCGATTATTATCATACACCCAATATTGATCGCCTCGCGGAAGAGGGTATTCGTTTTACCGATGCGTACACCGCGGCAGCCGTTTGCTCCCCGACCCGCGCCTCCCTGATGACCGGAAAATATCCGGGACGTCTGCATATTACGGACTTCATTCCGGGTAACAGACGAGTTGATTATCCCTTGACATCGCCGGAAATGCAACAATTTCTGCCTCTTGAGGAGTTTACCCTTGGAAATCTGTTTAGTGAAGAAGGGTATTTGACAGCCATGTTCGGCAAATGGCACTTAAGTCCGGTAAAATTCGGACCTGAAAGCTTGCCATTTTATCCTGACAAGCAGGGGTTTACGCACCAATTCGTCATAGATAAACCTGACAGGCAAAGCAATCCGGAGTTGGACCCTCACTGGTCTGATCTGATTGGTGACAGATCGGTAGATTTCATCAGCGAAAATGGCGACAATCCGTTTTTCCTTTTCATGAGTTTCAGTGCCATTCATGATCCTCTTATAGAAAAAGCGGATTCCATTAATATGTGGAGAAATCATCCGGGAAGTGACAAACCGGAAAACAATCCCATTATTGCCGCCATGCTGTCACGATTGGACAGAAATGTGGGCAAAGTGCTGGATGCTATTGATAAAGCCGGACTCACCGATAATACCATCGTTATTTTCTATTCCGATAACGGGGGTTTGGCAGAAAATAATGTTGTTTATTATTTGGATTATTATGAAGAGGGAGAAGCTATGACCATTGCCAAACAAACACCTTTGCGCAAGGGGAAGGGCTGGTTATATGAAGGCGGGATCAGGGTGCCTCTCGTGATGAAGTGGCCCGGTGTTATTGAGCAAGGAATGATAAGTAATGAGGTGGTTTCATCCTATGATTTCATGCCGACTTTTTGTGATCTGCTTGATCGAATACCACCGCAGAATGTTGATGGTGTCAGTATTCTCTCCCATCTGAAAACCGGTGAACCGCTGCCGCAAAGAAATCACTACTGGCACTATCCACACTATCACCATGGATCGGGAATGGTTCCTGGGGGAGCCGTCAGAAGTGGAAATTGGAAGCTTATCGAATGGTATGAAGAACGTATTCTGCA
>SKXL01000239.1 GCA_007128425.1 Balneolales bacterium
AAAGCAGGCTTCTTTTTTAGGCAGTCTGCTTTTTTTATATTAGCATCGTTGTACACGCTGTATGCCGTCTGTTGTACTTGCCATTTGTTGTCACAGGCAAATTAACCGTTTATATCAGCAGGACCGCACTATGAACATCTATGTAGGCAATTTGGCCTGGAAAACCAGGCAGAAAGAGCTCAGAGAACTTTTTGAAAATTTCGGCGAAGTTTCCAACGCATTTATCGTCCGCGACAAGAATACGCGAAGATCCCGCGGGTTTGGCTTTGTGGAAATGGCGGAGGAGAGCGAAGCCCTTGAAGCTATCGAGAAACTGAATAACACCGTGTTTCTTGACCGCACCATCGTCGTCAATGAGGCCCATCCGAAAGAAGACGGCAATGGTGATGTAATAACCGGTGATGATAGCAACGGAGAAGACGGGATCGGGAACTCCGGGAATGCATCCGGCCCGGATAAGGGCGAAAACGATGAGGCGGAAGATCGTGAGGCGGAAGATCGTGAAGCGGAAGCAAGCGGAGAAGATGTGCAGGACGATTCCGATGAATCCGGGAAAAAGCCGGCAAAAGGCGATTAATCCACATCCTCCCGGCAGCAAATCCAACCGAACACGGCTGCGGTGGCTGTGTTCGACACATCCTGTCCCATCTGACCGGTACCCGGACCGATGATCAACACAACCCTCTCCCTCACTCATTTTCGCAATCATCACCAGACCGATGTCATCTGGGGAGGCCATGTGAATATCATCACCGGTCCGAACGGCGCAGGCAAGACCAATCTCATCGACGCCCTGCATTACCTGTGTATGGGCAGGAGCTTCACCAGCAGCTCGGACAGGTATGTGGTACGCCACGATGCCGCTTCGTTTCTGGTGAAGGGCAGATTCCGGGGGAACATCCGCAGCGAGTTTGAGGTGGCCTGCTCTTACGGGCGCAGTGATGGGAAAAAGCTCTGGGTGAATGACAGTCCGCTGGAACGTCACGCCGATCTGATCGGACTCGTGCCGGTGGTGCTCGTATCTCAGGATGACAGAAAACTGACGGGCGAGGGTCCGACCGAGCGACGTTCGTTTCTGGACGCCCTGATATCACAGACCTCACCGGCCTATCTGGATGATCTCATTCGCTATCGAAAAATTGTGAGGCAGCGCAACAGGCTGCTGTCCGATGTGTACATGCACCCTGATGAGATGGATCTCATGCTGGAGCCCTGGGACCGACAGCTTGCCGAGGCCGGGTCGCGTATTATTGCCAAAAGGGCAGCGCTGATGTATACATTTCAGTCCTATCTTGAAAAAGCGCATCAGGAGCTGGCCGGCTCCGGACTCATTCCATCGATTGCATACAAGACCTTTTGCGACACCGGAGATGAACCCTCGCCGGATCCCGATCGTATCCTGGATTTGTACAAATACGAGTTGAAGAAGTCATCGGATCGTGAGCGTGAACGCCGGCAGACCATTATCGGTCCGCACCGCGACGAGCTGGTCTTTTACCTGAACGACATGGAGCTGCGCAAGTTTGGCTCACAGGGTCAGCACAGGATATTTGCACTGGCATTGAAGATGGCTCAGCTCTATTTTTACAATGATGAGCTGGATGATCTGCCGGTATTTTTGCTGGATGATGTCTTCGGCGATTTGGATCCGCAACGGACCGATACGGTGATGCATATGCTGCTTCAGCACCATGGACAATCCTTTATCACGGCAGCGCATCCCGACAAAATTTCCGGATTTTCGGCATCCGGCCGCAACCGCATAACCTCATATGAGGTCAGCGACGGCCGGGTGGAAACCCAAACCTGACCATGGCTTTTTACAGAAAACAACCCAGACAGCTTCGCGAACTGGTGGATGATTTCATTGATGATTATCCGCATCGGGTGGCACTCAAACGGGGCATGATTCTCGCGCTCTGGCCTGAGGTGATCGGCGAAGCTGTTCGGGAGCAGGTGCGGGACCTGAAATTCCAGGGGAGCCGTTTGATTTTGTATGTGCCGGATCCCTCATGGCGACACGAAATACACATGCAGCGCCGCGCCATAGCCGGCAAACTGAACTCGGCCGTGAAGGAGGAGATCATTCGCGACATCATCATTAAAACATAAACGAAATTCAAAAAGCCATGGACAACGACAACAAATCAGGCAGCAGGTTTTCCAGGTTGTTTCGACCGTCCGAGACGGAGACAACCTACCTGCATAAAGGCGAGATACTGATCGTTTTTCTGATCTCCTTTGTCATAGCCATTTCGCTCTGGTTTCTTGTGAACATGGGAAAAGAGTACAGCCTCACCCTGGATGTACCTGTACAGATCGCCGACATCAGCGAGGATATGGCGTTTGCCGGTAAGCCGCCATCTGTGGCCCGAATCAGTGTAATCGGGGAAGGCTGGAATCTGTTGGCAATCTACCGGAATCCACCGGTGGTATCCATTCCTTACAGCGAAGGCGAGGTCAATGTGAGCGATATCGTCGAGCGGGAAATAGCCGCCTACTCCGATCTAACCGTGCAGAAAGTGGACCCTCGGATTATTACGCTTCAAATGGAACCGAAAACAACGAGGAAAGTAGCCGTCAGGCCGGAGCTGGATGTTCAACTCAAGGCCCAGCATGAAATCGTAGGTGACATTCGGGTATTTCCGGACAGTGTGATGGTGCAGGGTGCCCGCTCGGTCATTGACACCCTGCGAAGCATCCCGACAGAAACAATCCGCCTCAGCAATGTTCAAAATGAAGTGAACCGGAATGTAAAACTGGCAGATGTGGATGGTATATTCCTGCCCGACATCAGCGATGTGAATGTCTCGTTTCATGTCACCGAATACACCGAGGGGGAAGCGCGTATAACGCTCCGGATACGAAATGTGCCGGATGGAAGGGAGGTGCGTCTGAATCCGACGGCACTGACGGTACGATATAACGTACCGATTGAGCAGTTCGGTCAGGCGCAGGACATTGAGCTTTATGAAGCCTATATCACGTATTCGGATATCATGCGGGATACCACGGGTTATGTTGTGCCGCATGTCGAACCTGTGACCAATGATCTCGACATACGGCTGAGATCTTACCAGCCCCGCCGGATCGCCTATTTCATGGTGGTGCCGGACTGAGCGGATGCACTCTCTTCTTCGCGGAATGGTTTAAGCGCTTCGTCAACCGGACGGCATCCCTCGAAATATGATGCCACTTTCAACAGTACTTCATCAACCAGGGCATCCGGACACGATGCGCCCGATGTGATGGCGATGGTGACCGGTTCGGCCGCTTTCGGCATCCAGTTCCGGGTCCGCTCCACCTGCTTGTTCCACTGGTTGAAATGGTGGATCTCGCTGCGAGATTTGATCTCCGAAGCATCGCGTACATGGTAGGTGGGAAACCGCTCTTCCAGCAGCTCTACCAGGTGCATGGTATTCGAGGAGTTATAGCCTCCCACCACCAGCGCGATGTCCGCCCGCTCTTCCATCAATCCGTAGGTGGCTGACTGATTCTCGTTTGTCGCGTAGCAGAGTGTGTCGGTGGTATCGGCAAAGTGCATCTCCACGCCCGGATTGCCTTCGGGAATCGCATTGGACCCGGGATCCGCAGTGGAACCGGATTCCGTATCGGATGCGGATTCTTTATCGGATGCGGCAGTACGTGTGCCGACCGATCCGGAGCCGGTTTTCCCGGCCGCAATGCCGTATTTTTCCTCGACGGCATCCCTGAGAATCTGCATGACCTCGCGGGTCTCGGTGGCCAGCATGGTCGTCTGATTGATCACGCCGATACGCTTCATATCACCGACGGGATCAAAACCATCGGTGCATTTCATGCCGAAATATTTTTGGAAATCGGAACGCGGACGTTTTTCGAGTATGATATCGGCCAGGATGCGTGCCTCCTCCGGATTCAGCACCACTACGCAGGGCGCTTCCTGAGCGCTGTGGGAGAATGTGGCGCGTGTCTCCTCGTGCTGGTACTTGCCATGAATAACCAGTGAATACCCCTTGGTTCCCAATTGTTTGCCCCGCTTCCACACCTTCACTACAAAGGGGCAGGTGGTGTCATATTGATACGGATTGATGCCCTGCCGCTCCAGTTTTTTCTGGATTTCAAGTGTGGTCCCGAACGCCGGCACGATGACGATATCCTCCGGGGAGAGCGATTCGATAGCGATGCGCTCGGTGCCGTCGGTTTCAAACAGAAACCGAACACCGCGTGCCTCCAGGTCTTTGTTTACGGTCGGATTGTGGATCATCTCGCTGAGCAGGTAGATGTTTTTGCCGGGATGCTCCTCTACCGTGCGATAGGCAATGTCAATGGCATTTTCCACCCCGTAGCAAAAGCCGAAATGGCGCGGGATGAGAAAGCGGACCGGACCCAGGTCCAGAACGGCCGGTGCGCGATCCTTCTTGCGCGGATCAAGGATCTGCCGGGCGTTTTTGACCGTTTTAATGATTTCGGATTTATAGAGATCCGGTATGAAAAAATCTTTCGGCATGTGGTGCAGCGGTATCTGAAGTTCGACCTGATCCGGGTATCGGCCTTGCAGCATCAATCCCGTTTCAGCTTTTTGTACTGAATGCGCCTGGGCTGGTCATCAATGCCCAGCACATCACGGCGATAGTCCTGGTATTGCCGGTAATTTCCTTCAAACCATCGCACCGTGCTGTCACCTTCAAAAGCGAGGATATGGGTCGCGATGCGATCCAGAAACCACCGGTCGTGAGAGATAACGACAACGCATCCCGCAAAGTTCAGCAACGCATCCTCCAGGGCCCGTAGTGTCTGCACGTCAAGATCGTTGGTCGGCTCATCGAGCAAAAGCAGATTTGCCCCTTCACGCAGGGTTTTGGCCAGGTGGACGCGGTTGCGCTCGCCGCCGGAGAGCTGGTCGGTCTTTTTCTGCTGATCGCCGCCGCTGAAGTTGAATCGGGCGACATAGGCGCGAGAGTTGATCTCCCTGCTGCCCAGTTTCACCGTGTCCTCTCCGTCGGAGATCTCTTCCCAGATGGATTTTTGGGGATCCAGCGGGCGGCCCTGGTCAGCGTAGCCGATCTTGACCGTCTCGCCGATCTCAAAGGTGCCGGCATCCGGTTTCTCCTGCCCGGTGATCATGCGGAACAGGGTGGTCTTGCCTGCACCGTTCGGACCGATCACACCCACGATGCCACCGGCCGGCAGATCGAACTGCAGATTCTCGAACAGCAGCCGATCGCCGAACCCCTTGGCCACACTGCCGGCCAGTATCACCTTGTCACCCAGCCGGGGTCCGGGCGGTATGTAGATCTCCAGTTCGTCGCGCTTTTTCTCCTGCTCCTGCGCCGACAGCAGGTCTTCATAGGCCGTAATGCGGGCCTTGCTTTTGGAGCCTCGACCCTTGGGATTGGTGCGGATCCACTCCATCTCGCGATCGATGGTCTTCTGCAGCTTTTTGTTCTGATGCTTCTCGACATCCAGCCGCCGGCGTTTCTGTTCAAGCCAGCTCGAGTAGTTGCCCTCGAACGGAATGCCTTCGCCATGGTCCAGCTCCAGGATCCATCCGGCCACATTATCCAGAAAATAACGATCGTGCGTGATGGCGATTACGGTGCCCTCGTAGCGTTCCAGGTGCTGTTCGAGCCAATGGACCGAGTCGGCGTCAAGGTGGTTGGTCGGTTCGTCGAGCAGCAGCACGTCGGGCTCTTTGAGCAGGAGGCGGCACAGGGCCACGCGCCGGCGCTCCCCGCCGGAAAGCACATTCACGGGCATGTCTTCGGGCGGACAGCGCAGCGCCTGCATGGCCATCTCAAGTTTGCTGTCCAGATCCCAGGCGTTTTTCTGGTCGATCTGCTCCTGCAATTTGGACTGCCGCTTAATGAGTGCGTCGAAATCGGCGTCCGGTTCACTGAATCGGGCGCTGATATCCTCGAATTCACGCACCAGGTTGACCAGCTCCTGCACACCCTCCTCGACAATATCTTTGACGGTTTTTGAGGGATCCAGCTCCGGCTCCTGGGGCAGGTGCCCGAAGGTGACACCGCTTTTGAAGGTCACTTCACCTTCGTAGTTATCGTCGAGCCCGGCAATGATCCGAAGCAGTGTGCTCTTTCCGGATCCGTTGGCCCCGATGATGCCGATCTTTGCGCCGTAGAAGAAAGAGAGGTAGATGTCTTTCAGGACGCGCTGGTTCGGCCCCCAGGTCTTGCCGACGCCCATCATCGAAAATATGATTTTCTTATCACTCACAATGTCTTGTTTTTGAGGTAACTGTTCCGGTGACCTGGTCCTGAAGTTGCATCATCACCTGTTTACCGACCGGCGTTCACCGTCACGGTACAAAAAAACGGATCATACCGGGATGCTTGCTGTTGCCTCAACATCATCCAGCCTGACCCCGACCAGTTTGCTTATGCCCACTTCCGGCATGGTTACGCCGTACATCATCTCCGATTTCTCCATGGTCGTTTTGTTGTGCGT
>SKXL01000133.1 GCA_007128425.1 Balneolales bacterium
AGGTTTGCCAGATCGAAACGAAAACCGTCGATATGAAACTCCCGCATCCACCATGTAACGGACTCTATAATGAGTTCACGGATGTGGGGTGATTCGGTGCACAAATCGTTTCCGCATCCACTCTGCGATGTGAAATCCCCGGTTTCATCCGTCCGGAAAAATTCCTGTTTATCCAGGAATTTCAATGGATTCAGGTCATATTGCGATGCATGGTTATAAACGACATCCAAGATAACGGTGATGCCCTCCCGGTGGAGCTCCTTGATCATTTGTTTCAATTCCCGGACAGCCGTCTGCGGATTACCGGTAACTTGACCTGCCTTGCTGCTGCCGTCCGAGGCATACATGGTCTCCGGTGCGAAAAAGAAGCTGGTCATGTATCCCCAGTAGTTGCGACTGTAGGGATTCCATGTATTGCGGACACCTTCCGGAGTCGATTGATTAAAAGGGGGTTCAAACCCGGCGAATTTCTGAATGGGCAGCAGTTCGACCGCATTTACACCGAGCCGTTTGAGGTGTGAGATGCCGCCGGTGATATTCTTTTCAATGAAGCCGGAATAGGTGCCTGGCGATTGTGCACCGGAGGATACGTGAGCGGTCATATCCTTGACGTGCACCTCATATATCACAAGATCACGCTCTTCCGGGGGAATAACAAACGTATCGCCTTCCCAGTCAAAGTTATCCGGTTCGGGAACGCGACTGCGAGGGTGCTGCTGGTAGTGGTTTACGGTGGTAACCTGTGAAGCCCAGGGATCGGCAATGAGTTCAGAAGGATGTAGCAATCCCGGATTATGTAACGGATGTTTAATTTGGTATGCATAAAACTTGCCCTCATGACGCCCGGGCAGTTCCAGTTCCCAACTTCCGTCCGAATGTTTTATCATGGGATAATGCTGACCCTTTTGCTGCCGGTAGCTGTCAAATAGCACGAGCTCTATCTGTTCGGCTTTTGGGCAGTACAGACGGAATGTGGAGGCCGTCTCATTCTGCCGCAAACCCCAGGGTTTGGAAATTCTTGTAATATGGCCGGTTTCCCGGTCTCCGTTGCGAAACACTATGTTGTTGTCCTTTGAATAGCTACTGTTATTTCTATATTTACAGACACGAATCAGGCCACGACACTGCCATTGTCAGCATCGGAAGTTATGAACCTGAATTCCCCGCCGGGCGTTTCCGCCATGAGGATCATGCCCTCGCTTGGAATTCCCATCATTTTTCGGGGTTTGAGATTGGCTACTACAGTGACCTTTTTACCGGGCAGATCTTTTGGATCGGCATGCTGGGCAATACCAGCCATGATGGTGCGTGTTTCCACTCCGATATCAACCGTTATCTTAAGCAGTTTGTCCGATTTTGGAACTTGTTCTGCTGTCAATATCTCACCGACTCGCAAATCAAGCTTGACGAAATCCTCGAAGCTGATGGTGTTTTTAATCGGTTCCGGGACAGGGTTCGATGCTTCCCGGATACGGGTTTGCTCTTCAAGCTTTTCACGCTGGGCATTGATGGTCTCATCATCCAGTTTGTTAAACAGAATTTCACCTTTGTCGACGGGACTCCCGGCGGTGAGGATATGATCCGTGATATCATCCCAGCTTGCCTGACGAATATTCAATGCTTTATGCAATTTTTCACATGCGCCGGGAATAATGGGAGCAAAAAGCACCGACAAAGCGGCTGTGATCTGACAACACACATTGAGGACCGTGCCGCATCGTTCCGGATCCTCTTTTCTCAGTCGCCAGGGCTCCATTTCAGTGAAATATTTGTTTCCGGCCCGGGCTAGGCTCATGCTCTTTTGTATCGCTTCCCGAAAACGGAACGTCTCATACAGCGTCTCAATTTCTTTTTTAAGGCGTTCTATTTCTCCAAGAGCCAATCGGTCTTCGTCGGAAAGCTTACCAGCCTTCGGAACTTTGTTATCAAAGTAGCGGCTGGTAAAAGAAAGAGTACGGAAAGCGAAATTACCAAAAATATCGGCGAGTTCACCGTTAACATGGTCCTGGAAGTATTTCCATGAGAAATCGGCGTCCTTGGTTTCGGGTAGACCTGTTCCCAGAACATAGCGCAGCAGATCAGGTTCAAAATCCTTCAAATATTCCTGCAGCCAGACCGCCCATCCACGTGATGTGGAGAGTTTCTGACCCTCCAGGTTTAGAAATTCATTGGCCGGGACATTTTTCGGCAAAATGTAGCCGTCATAAGACATAAGTACGGCAGGGAACATGATGCAATGAAAAACGATGTTGTCTTTCCCTATAAAATGGATGAGATCTGTGTCCTTGTCACGCCAGTATTTTTCCCAGAGATCGGGGTTGCCTTTCTGCAGTGCCCACTCCTTGGTCGCTGAAATATAGCCGATGGGCGCGTCAAACCAGACATAAAGCACTTTTCCTTCCGACCCATCAACAGGTACTGGTACGCCCCAGGTGAGGTCGCGGGTAACAGCACGATCGCCAAGTCCCTGGGTCAGCCAGCTTTTTACCTGGCCCATGACATTCGGTTTCCAATTTTCGGTCTTGTCAAGCCAGGTCTGAAGATCATTCTGGAAATCACCAAGCGGAAGAAACCAGTGTTCCGTCTTCTTGTATACGGGCTTGTCTCCGGTGACCATGCTTCTTGGTTCGATGAGATCGGATGGGGATAGTGAAGTCCCGCATTTTTCACATTGATCACCGAATGCTTCTGCATAATTGCAGTGCGGACAGGTACCCTTAACATATCTGTCCGGCAAAAACATATCGGCTTTTTCGTCATAGAGCTGAGTCTCACTTTTTTTCCTGAACACACCTTTCTCATTGAGTACACGAAAGAAATCCTGTGATGTTTCATGGTGAACAGGTGAACTGGTCCGTCCGAAGTAATCAAATGAAATACCGAATTCCTCAAATGTTTTTTTATTCATCTCATGGAACCGGTCGACAATATCCTGCGGTTTTACACCCTCTTTATCTGCAGCTATGGTAATGGGAACGCCGTGTTCGTCTGAGCCGCAGATGAACACGACATCTTCGTTGCGCATGCGTTTGTATCTGACATAAAAATCAGCAGGCAGGTAGGCGCCGGCCAGGTGCCCCAGGTGAATGGGGCCGTTTGCGTAAGGTAGTGCAGAGGTAACAAGGGTTCGTTTACCCATACGTGAAATGCATGAATTGTTTCTTGGGGATTAAAAGCAAGCTGAAAATTCTAAATCATTAAAGATAAGTTAATAGCAGTCAAGATAAAAACCATTGCGTGCATTAAACCTGTCCGCTATAATAAATAGTATTTATATCTTATAATGTAAGCACATTCATTTTATCTCTATACGAATAAGTCTGATTCCATCTGGTTTATTTGACTTCAAGTTGTGATATTAGCGTTCCTGAAGAATTTGAATCCTATATCACTACAAACGCATTATGAATCCTCGTTGGTATGCACTGTATACCCGGCCGAAATTTGAAAAAAAGGTGGCGGAACGCCTGAATGAAGCGGGTTATGACGTATGGTTGCCGTTGCAGACAGTGGTAAGACAGTGGAGTGATCGAAAGAAAAAAATTAAGGTCCCCCTGTTTAACAGTTATGTTTTTATCCATGCTGACAGCAGCGAGTTATACAACGCAGTACAGTTCGATGGTGTTGCAAAAACCGTTTATTTTAACGGCGAACCTGCAGCGATCAGAGATGAGCAGATTGAGATGATTCGAAAAGTCCTGATTGGCCCGGATGCTTTTGATGTCAGGGAGAGAAACTATATCAGGGGCGATCAAGTCAGGGTTGTGGAGGGACCGCTCAAAGGGAATACCGGTCGATGGATAAACTGGAGAGGAAAGAAAAGAGTATGTCTGGAACTTGAACAGTTGCATCAGGTTTTACTGGTAGAGGTTCCCGCAGCTTACATTAAAAAAATTTAAACTTCGGAAGCATGAACTTGCTCAAGGGAACAAAACGGGATATTGCAGTTTTTCTTGTCAAAGTTATTGCAATCTATGTTTTCTGGTATGTTCTCTATCATGGATGGCTGCTTCCGGACGGAAGGCTGGATTTGTTTGTATCCCGTAATATTGTATCCGTAACAGCAAACTTGCTTCAGATATCGGGATATGAAGTTTTTACATTTGACAGAATGATTGGCATAGGGCCGGCAAATGGCTTGGAAATCATTGACGGATGCAATGGCATTGAGACAATCGGTTTGTTTATCGGTTTCGTAGTAGCATATCCTGGCAGTAATGTGAGGAGGTGGCTTTTCATCCCCACAGGAATGATTTTAATCTATCTTGTAAATGTACTTCGTATCTATTTTCTGGCTATTATACAATATCATTGGTTTCCCGGCTTTCAGATAAATCACGACTATACCTTTACCTTGATTTTCTATCTGGTGGTAATTGCCATGTGCGTTATTTGGGCACTTTTCGGTGAAGCAAAACCCCTGGATCAGCCTCAGTCTGCCTGAGCGTTATCGAAGCTTTTGGAGGCAAAACACGTTACGATCGCATTCTGCTTGTATCATGACTCTGGCAGACGCAATCAAATCACGATATCACCGGCATGCGCTCATATTAAAATTGAAATCGCAGTTGAATTCCAGCCTCGGCGCGGGTGGAACCAAGGGTCATATCATGCCCTGATCCCACCACGGGTCTGTCCGAATACTGAACATATCCGATTTTTGTTTCGATCAGTATCCAGCGAAATGGTTGATAACGAAGCACAGCATAAGAGCGCCGACCAGTACCATGGGACATGTTAAAACTCATCACATTAGTCAGGTCATATTCATGCAAATACAATCGCGAGGAGAAGTCATCGGTGTCAAAGAAAGACCAGCCAAAATCCAGGCGAAGTGATTTCCCTGGTTGAATTCGAAGTGCCTGGCTAACGGCAAAGCCGGTTTTATTTGATGAAGCTGTCCTGCCTGTTTGAATGATATTGATTTGTGAACGGATAAATAACCCCTTTTGAATCTGCCAGTTCATCTGGAATCTTCCGGCAAGCCTACTACTTGTGCCTGTCATGCGCCATGCCCTTAGAAAATCATCACTGGTCTCCGGTTCAATGTCCCGTACCTTGTATCGTATCCGAAATTGACAGGATAAACCGGAATGTTTTCGGTATTGAAGACTTATCATGGTCTCCCAACCGGATGAAGGTCTGGTTAACCCTCGCGGTGGTTCAGGGAAGTGAAAACGATCAAGGAAACCCTGTAATACAACCTTTGAGGTAGATCTGAGGCGAAAACCGAAATACCACCCATTTTGATTTACAGGCACCCCGACTCCTTCACCAAAAGCACCGGCAAGTTCAGACCAGTAACCGGGCTGGTACGAGCGTACAGAAAAAATCCAATCTACCCCATCCATGAATTCGCCCATTGCCCCGGCCATCCAAGCATAATTTCGCTGGTGGGATAATTTTTTCAGGTCTGTACCATTCGCAGAACGGCCAATCCGCCAGGCATATTCGCCAAAAAAACGTCTCTTTCCGGCATCTATGATGAAATCAGCTCCCATCGAACGATGATAAGACCCCTGATAAGGTGCAGAGCCCGGGTGGGTGAGCACAGGACGATTCAGTCCGTATGACATCCAGGTGATTCCCATGGAAAGGCTACGAATATTCAAATGGAGATTTCCACCCTTTACAAGCTCCCGTGTGTTGTTGCGTCGCATCAATTCTGTTTCTGTGCGATGGTACGGATTTCCGGATGGTGGACGAATCGTATCTCCATTGACTTCAACGGCAGATCTGTTGCGACGAGAGTAAAAACCCGACATTGTGAGTTCCGTGTCTCTACTGCGTAAAGCATTTGGTAATGGCAAAGATAGCTCAGCTGCAAAACCACGTAAATAGTTAATTTGTCCGGATGACCTGTAGGGAGTTAATCCATGCGAACGTCGAAAAGAAGCAGTATGCGCCTGGCCGCCTTTGCCAAAAGTCGGACTGCTCCAGAGAACCAGTCCCTGTCCAAATCGTGCCGCAAAGTCACCTGCAATCAGGCGTTTTACCGGGCCGGTGTTGTACACACTGAGATTTGCCGATGTAAAGTCAAATCCGGCAGGAGATCTGTAGGGTTCACCAGGCAGTTTTACCTGGGTCAGGTTGGCAGATATTCGAGCAGTCGTTACAGACTGGCGATGATATAACCTGGCTGGAGATCCGGGATAGTGCGGTGGAGCATCTCCGACACCCTGATAGCCATTTGCCGTAGGAAAACGCTGCTGAAAACGGAAAAACTGTTCTGATCCCATACTTTCCAACCACCTTGTACGTCGGTTTCCCGGGTACTGTACGGTTATCCATGGATTGAGTTGATCAAGGGTTGCCGGACCGATTCCCCGGACATTAACCAGGTCTTCCAGTTTCGTAAATGATTGATCTTCACGGTATGCAATGATTGCCTCTGCCAGTTGAGCTGTTAGTCCCGGCACCAGCAGAAG
>SKXL01000124.1 GCA_007128425.1 Balneolales bacterium
GGCGCATGAACCGTCCGGGATACTCGAGCATCTGGGCCTTGCAGGTGAAAAACATGCTCGGCAGGGCCACGGCGGAGGGGTACAACTACAACTACAAAACCGAAAGCGTGGAGCTGGACAAAAGCGTGATTGTGGTCCCGAGCATCAGCTACACGATCGAGTTTTAGGTCAGGTACCACTTGTGTTGAAGTCGGCGAGCTTTTCCCCCATCTGCACAGAAGGAACGGATATGGGAGTGCCGCCGGCGTCATGAATCAACTCATCCTCGCGTTTGTTTTGGGTGAGGACGCGTACAGTGCCCGTAAAGTTCTTTTTACGCAATCGTTCCACGATAAATTTTTTGGTGAGGATGTCACCTGACATGGATATAATGATGGCTTTCACTTTGTGGATGTCAAGCTTCTCCCAAAAAGAAGCATCCTGGGCATCCGCGTACACCACCCGCAATCCATCAGTGAGCAACGATTTGACCCGTTCGGGATCAATGTCGATGCCTACAGCAGAATTGCCGTCATGACGCAGTTTTTTAAGTGCTGTTTCACCTGTGACACCCAGTCCGATGACCAGGAAGTTTGCCGCTCCGACAGACGCGGGTTGATGATCAGGGTGCTTGATATTCCGCTCAAATTTTTGCAATACATGGCTGGTTCGCTGCCAGATAGCATCTTCGTACCTGACCAACACCGAGTTTATTACATATGAGACACCGGTCAGGAGTGCCAGAGCCACTATCATTTCGCTGGAAATGATTCCGGCCGATACAGCTACGGCACCTGCTATCAGAGTGAATTCACTGTAAGCCATCAGGGTAATGGTAGATAGAAAACTGGTACGGGCCCTGAGTTTGAAAGCAATGAATAGTGCGAAAAAAAGCAGGGACTTAACAACAAGCAATGGAAGCACTATGCTTATAAAGTAGAAATAGTCTACGCCTGGAATCCCGCCAAATCCGATTTCCAGAAAAAAACCGACCAGGAACGCTTCCTTGACACTCCATATTTTCTTCTCGAGTTGTTCGGCCTTATCGTCATTGACGAACTTCATTCCCATCACCAGTGCGCCCAGCTCACCACTCAAATGTACCATTTCGAAAAGTGTGCTCCCCCCTACTGCCAGTGAAAGAGCCAGTAAAAGCAGCAGCTCATCCTGATTAACAATGTAAAGAAGTTTGGATAAAAGGGGACGTGCCAGTGGTAAAAACAATAACAAGGCTGCCCATGGAGACGGTATGCCTCCGCCGGCATAGGCAATGATACCAATAGCCACCAGATCCTGAATGATCAATATTCCGATCGATAACCGGCCATAATAGGAACCAAGTTTATTTCGAGTTTCCAGATCTTTGGCTGCCAATACAGTACTCGAAAAACCCAGTGTTATTGAAATAATGACGGCAGCTTCCAGACTCAATCCAAAATAGAGGCATACCGGAAGGAAAATGATAGATGAAAGGGTAAGGTGTATAAGGCCCACACCAAGTACCTCTTTCTGCAAAATGTTCCGGATACGGATATGCAACCTGACCGTGAAGAGCAAAAAAATAACCCCCAAATGAGCTATTTCATGCAGCAGGTGACCATACGCGGGTTGGTGAGCTTGGTCGGACTTGACGGGGTCATTTATGGTTTCGATATTGCCCGGAACGAGTGATCCATCCCTTATCAGAATTTTTCTTTGAATCGACTCGAAAATTTTAACTGAAAAACGGCTGGACTCGTTAAAAAACGGCTGGATGGGTTGAAAGGTGGCCGGTTCTGCTGAAAAACGACTGAATCCGCTTAAAGCTGACCGGATTCATTGAAGACGAGGAGAACGGATGGAAAATAAATATACCAGGCGTGAATTTTTAATTACAGCAAGTATGGCCTCGACAGGCCTTGTGATGTTTGCTTCATGCAACAGAACACGATCGGCCCTTGAAGGTGTAAAAATCGGGGTGATCGATATCAACGGCAGGGATGGAGTACAATTTGGTGGATTGGGCAGACCAGCGGAACTCAGTGCAGTAGAAAAAGCGGCAAGAATCGGGTTTGAAGGTGTGGAAATTACGTTTGGCGGTCCTGATGAAGATGGTATTTTGCGTTTAGCCCGGCAAGAGCGCCAACAGCAATATCTTAATGAACTTGAAGCTCACGGAATCAAAGCGGCCGGAACGCACCTGGGAGTACTGCATGAAAATTTTTTAAAAGATGCGAAAGATCCCCTGGCTGTACGGTGGGTGGAACAGGCCATTCCTGCTACCAGCAATTTGAATACGGAAGTTATTTTATTGCCGTTCTTTTTTGATGGCGCCATTGAAGAACGTCACGAACAGGAATATGTGGCTGATGTGTTAAAGGAACTGGCCCCGGAAGCGAAGGCTCATGGTGTAATACTTGGCCTGGAAAACACACTCTCTGCCGAAGATAACATGTTCATTCTGGAACGTGTAAACTCGCCGGCTGTAAAAGTGTACTACGATGTAGGCAACTCCCATTTTTTCGGTCACGATATTTACTCCGAAATTCCTTTTTTGGGGGATAACATATGTCAGTTTCACATCAAAGATAATCCGCACTATATGGGTGAAGGTGAAATCGATTTTGTGCGGATATTCCGTGCTATTGATGAAACCGGTTTTCAGGGCTGGATGAATATTGAAACACTTCCGGTTTCGGGTCATATCACAGACAGAGAACAGGATCTTCGGATTAATCTGGAATTTACCATGAATACTATTGCGGCATTATAAATCCGGAACCTGGCCTGGTCAACCATTCACTTATATTCAAACTTTCACTCATAGCCAGACTATGAAATAGATGGTCTTCTCGATTTTTCCTGTTCTCCGTTCGATTGGATAGATACGCAGACCTCAGCAAGGCCGCTTGACATCTCGTCAAGCAGGAGTTTGCGAAGTTATTGAAACAAGTGCAGTATATTATACCTGTTATTGAGACACAGTCCGAAAAGACAGTGGAGGAAATTATTTGAGAACATGATTGGGAGAAATTTCATGTACTATGTCAGCACACACTATAGATTATTTGCCATGATGTCGATATTTGCCATGGTGGTAATATTCGCCGGATGCCGTTCTGAAAAAATAGAAGATTTCACCGCTTTGAACCTGAGCGTGGAGTACGAACACGAACCAAACAACCTGCCGGTGGGATCAGACGCCCCGATTCCTCGCTTGGCATGGGAAGTTGCCGGTCCGAGGGGCGTCGAACAGGGAGCATACCGGGTGGTCGCATCGAAAAATCGTGAAGCGCTGGAATCCGGCTTAGATGAAACGCTGGAATCCGGTAATGATTGGGTGTGGGATAGTGGTCGGGTCGAGTCCGGTCAATCGGTCCACCTTCCGTGGCGTGGCGCCCCTCTCGAAGTCGAAACAACATACCATTGGAGGGTTCACCTCTGGGAAAAAGGGGGCAAACCCGGTGAATGGAGCAAGCCCGCCTCGTTCACTACGGCAATTCCGGACCATTCCACTTACTGGAAGGGGGTATGGATCGGCCCGAACTACAATGAATCCAAAGTTACCCGCGCGGAGGATCTGCCCCGTGCAAAGGCCCTGGGCAGGCCAGGCCCCCTTCTGAGGAGAGACTTCACAGTGGATGGCGAGATTACCAATGCCAGGCTTCATGTCGCCGGACTCGGCTACTACGAGCTTTATATTAACGGCGAACGCGTGGGTGAACGAGTGCTTGATCCCGGCATCTCAAACTACGAGAGGACGATTCTCTATTCGACGTACGACGTAACGGACCTCCTCTCGGCGGGCGAAAACGCAATCGGCGCTGCCCTCGGCCGGGGATGGTTCGGGCTGCCCACGGAAAACGTCTGGTTGTGGGAACAGGCCCCATGGTGGAGCGATCCGCAGTTGCTGTTGCAGCTTAATATCAATTTTGCCGACGGAACGAGCACGTCCATCGTCAGCAACGAGCTCTGGACCATGACAGACGGCCCCACCCGGTTCGACTGTCTGTATACTGGCGAAATCTTCGACGCACGGGTGGATAAACCGGGCTGGACCGAATCCGGCTATGATGCCTCCGGATGGGAAAATGCCCCGGTAGCAGAGGCACCCGGCGGTTCGCTGATCCCGCAGCGAATGCCGCCTGTCGGTGTGGCGAACACACTGGAACCCAAAGAAATAATGCAACCCGGGGACGGTATTTACATTTTTGACCTCGGACAGATCATCGCGGGATGGGTCGAACTGACCGTCGAAGGTCCGGCCGGAACCGTAGTCACGATGACGATGGGCGAGAAGCTTCACGACGATGGCACGGTGAATATCGAGACAGATCATATCGCCGAGCCCATCCAAACAGATCAGTATGTGTTGAAGGGCGAGGGAACGGAGGTCTGGGAACCGCGCTTCAGTTACAAGGGATTTCGTTACGTGCAAGTGGAGGGCTATCCCGGCGAACCGGACCGGAACACACTCCGGGGGAAACACGTCCATACCCGGTTTGACGTGAATCACGACAGCCGCTTCGAGTGCTCCAACAATTTACTGAACCGGATACATGAGAACACGCAGTGGGCCTATCGAAACAACCATCACAGCCTGCCCACCGACACGCCGAAACTCGAAAAGAATGGCTGGATGGGCGACGCCCAGATAACGGCGATGACCGGCATGTACAACTATGACATGGCGCTCTTCTATACAAAATGGTTGCGGGATATCGCAGATTCCCAACTGGAGAGCGGCGAACTCCCCACCATTGTTCCAACCAGCGGCTGGTCTTATGAGGGCTCAGATGGATGGAGAGCCGTGCAAGGTCCAACTCCGGGGTGGGACGCCGCCTACATGCTCATTCCATGGTGGATGTATGAATTTTACGGGGACAAACAGATACTGGAAACCCATTACGACGGCATGAAGCTGTATCTGGGCTGGCTGCAGGAATACGCCGACAACCACATAGTCGAAGTGGGCCTGGGTGATTGGGGCGGCGCGCCGTTGACCGGGGCCGATTCCGAAGTGGCCATTACATCCACAGCGTACTACTATCGCTTCGCACGCGTGCTTGGGGACGCAGCCGCTTTGCTTGGAAAAATGGACGAGGCCGTTGAATGGGGCGAACTTGCGAATACTATCCGGGATACCTTCAACGCGAAGTTTTTCGATGAGGAGAGGGGTTACTACCGGACCGGTGCCCACGATGAATATCTGCAGACCTCCAACGTTTTCCCCCTTGCCTTCGGCATGGTTCCCGGATCCCACAAAGAAGAGGTCGTCGGAAATCTTGTGCATGACATCATGGAAACGCACGGCGGACGCCTGAACACCGCCACTCTCGGAACGAAGTATCTCCTCACGGTCCTTTCAGGGCACGGTCATCACGAGGTGGCCTACACGGTAGCCACCCAAACGGACTTTCCAGGTTGGGGGCATTGGATCGTCAACAACCGGACATCGTTGCTGGAGTTTTGGCATCTGGATTCCCGTTCATGGAACCACCACTTTCTCGGCGTCATCGACGAGTGGTTTTACAAGCACCTTGCTGGAATTCAGGTGGGCGCGCCAGGTTTCGAAAACATAATTATCGCCCCGAAACCCGCAAATGATCTGGACTGGGTACACGGACGTGTGAATTCGATACGCGGAATTGTCGAATCAAACTGGAAACTTGTGGGCGGCGGCATCCATCTCGACGTGACGATACCAGGCAACGCAACGGCATCTATCGAAATTCCGGATCTCGGACATTACAAAATATGGGTGAAAGAAAGCGGAGAAACAATATGGGACGGTGAAGAACAGGTAAATACATTGCCCGCTGGAATCAAAAGTGTAATACGGGAGGATAATCGTTTTGTAGTAAAAACCGGCGGGGGCAAATACACGTTTGAGCTTCAAGGCGTCGGCGAGTAAACATTTTTAACTCCCATGTCGGCTCTCCGCTACACGGAAGCATGATTATGAATGTCATGGGCATTTCGCTTCGCGGTTCACTGAGCTTGTGCCATTGTGAAATAAAAACATATAAAACAGATGAAAGCTGCCGTCTACCATGCTTTTGGAAAACCGCTGACCATCGAGCGCCTGCCAGACCCCACCCCTCCCGATGACGGAGTGGTCATCCGCGTCATGGCCACGGGCCTTTGCCGGAGTGACTGGCACGGGTGGATGGGCCACGATCCCGATATCCGCCTGCCCAACGTCCCGGGACATGAAATTGCCGGCGTGGTTGAAGCGGCCGGCAAGCTGGTCGTCCGTTGGAAGACGGGCGACCGTGTCACCGTTCCTTTTGTCTGCGGCTGCGGCACGTGTCCGCAATGCCACTCGGGGAACCACCACATTTGCGACCGGCAGTCCCAGCCCGGCTTCACCCATTGGGGCTCCTTCGCAGAATTTGTCGCCATCGACTACGCCGATGTGA
>SKXL01000156.1 GCA_007128425.1 Balneolales bacterium
ATCTTCGACGAGAAGTACGGCGAATGGCTGGGCTGCCACATGATCGGTGCCGATGTGACCGACATGATCGCCGAGGCGGTGGTGGCGCGAGACCTGGAGACCACGGGGCACGAGATCATCTCGGCGGTGCATCCGCATCCGACCCTCTCGGAGACCGTGATGGAAGCGGTGGCAGAGGCGTACGGCGAGGGGGTGCATCTGGGCACACCGCCGAAGAAGAAATAGTTGTGGCTCCGGCACCGGATGCGGATCCGGTGCCGGTTGCATTATAACCATCAAGAATCAGTAACATACGGTCAGCCAAAACCGGAAACCTGCCTTTCTCCCGTTTTTTTACCCCGACGAGCCATTTGGATTGCCAGGCTGTCTTAATAATAAGACAGTCTTTCATACCAGTTTGGTTTAATACGGTGGGCGCGAATTGTACAAAATCATACATGCCGTATTCAACCGGGATCTGAACAACTTTGGCGTGCATTCATGATGTCAATAAGCCTGGGATGCTCATCCTGAAAATGGTCGCGAAGTACCGCCAGTGCGTCATCAAGATATTTCATTCCCTCATCAGAGCGCTGCAATCTGCATAAAACACCCCCTACTCGCCCCAAAACAATTCCTGTTCTGAAGTGCGAATCACCAAAAAGTCGTCTATCGATTTCAAGTGCAGTACGGTACAGCTGTTCCGCCTCTTCATAACGGGTAAGGTTTGTCAGCATCAATGCGTAGTTGGCCAACATGACGGAAAGTTCAGGGTTATCTCCTGCCCCGCTTGAACGGTGCAGTTCGAACGCCCGGCTGAAAAGCTCCTCTGCTTCGGCAGTTTCCCCGTTTTTTGACAACGCGAAAGCAAGGTTTCCCATCGAGCCAATAACAAACGGATGCCCTTCATCAAGAAGGGTTTGATTTAACCCGAGCGCTTCACGATACACCGGTATGGCTTCTTCCGTATTCCCGCTTCTGTCAAGTAAAAATGCAAGATTGTTCAGCTCACGGCCGATCCTGGGATGGTTATCGCCAAGCAGCGCACGGTTAATCGACAGGCTCTCCCTGGTCAGTGAAATGGCAGCATCGATATCATTCAACCGGTAGGCCAGTGCTGTGTTGGCATTCAGCAGGTTCGCGTACTGAAGAGAATCCGGAATTTGCATGCGCTGCATCATGGCCAGCGCTTCATCATAAAATTGCTGTGCCTCGTCAAATTTGCCCTGGTTTTGCAAGGAGGAGGCGATGTTACTTAGATTTGCAGCCACGCTATTGTGATCACCTGCATAAATGACCCCATACAAACCTTGTGCTTCCCGCAGCAGTTCTTCAGCTTCGGCATTTTTCCCCACATCCATGTAAACGGCTGCAAGCATCGACAGGGCTTTCGCCATGTCCTCATCGTTCCGGATGCCTGATGTTCTGTAAATATCGAGCGCATTTTCAAACAGTTCGGTTGCTCTTTCCGTGTTGCCAAGACCCCGGTAGCTTCGCCCCACCACTACAAGCAATCTTGCCCTGATGCCAGGTCTGTCTTCAAATTCAGAGTACAAGCGCTCTTCGCCCCTTTCAAGCAACTGTATAACCCTGAGAGTATCAAGCCGTTCCGATGTGGCAGCCATCGGGTTGGCGGCAGAGAACAGATTCTCAAGAAATGAAGAGATCTCCTCAGCTGTTTCACGTTCCTGTTCGGCTCGTTGCAGAGCCTGTTCCGTTCGGTCTCTCTCGTCGGTTGTAATTTTTAATTGGTACGAAATTGCAAACACAAAAAGTACCGTCAGCAGAAAGACCACGGTAGCAGCCGCAACCGCCACTATATTTCTTGCTAAAAATTTCTTCATCCTGTAGCGAGTTGAGCCTTTGCGTGCCGAAACCGGGAGATGATTCAGATGGTTCTGTATATCCTCTTTCAGCATTTCGACAGTCTTGAACCGTTCCGGTGGTTCCTCTCTCAATGCGGTAAGTATAATTGAGTCGAGGTCTCCTTTAAGCTCACGGTTCAGTTTTTCAGGTGTTGCAGAACGGTTTCCGGCTATGTGATGAATAGTATCCGAATGAGTTTCCCGCTTATCAAAACTCTCACTTTTCAGAACCAGGGCAGATGCTTGTTCCGGGTTTTTCCATACATCAGGTGGAACCCGGCCTGTAAGCAGTTCAAGAAGAAGTACGCCAAGAGTATAAATATCCGTAGCGGTTGAAACCTGTTCATTCTTTGTCTGTTCAGGCGCCGCATACCGTGGTGTAAAAAGCTGCATTCCCGCCTGTGTTACAGGAGTGGTAAAGAAAGCATGATCATCATCCAGCATTCTCGCTATTCCAAAATCCAAAAGTTTTACGGTACCATTTTCAGTAACCAGGATATTTGAAGGTTTGAGGTCGCGATGTACCACCAGCTGCTGATGCGCATATTGAACCGCATCGCAAACGTTTATGAATAGCCTCAACCGCTCACGAACAGTGAGTTTTTTTTGATCACAATACTCGTTTATGGGCAAGCCTTCAACGAACTCCATTGCAAAAAAGGGCTGCCCTTCGTCAGTGAGTCCGCCATCCAAAAGAGTGGCAATATTTGGGTGCTGAAGCCGGGCAAGAACTTGTCTTTCGAATCGGAATCGTCTGAGTATTTCTTCCGAGTCCATCCCCTTTTTGAGGCATTTTAACGCTACTGCCTTTTTAAATACACCGTCATCTCTTTCGGCCAGATATACCTGGCCCATACCTCCTTTGCCCAAAAGAGATGTGATGCGATAGTTGCCAACCAGTCTCCCTGCCTCAAACGTAAAATCGGCAGAAGGTTCATCTCCCTTCAGAATGGGTTCAAGAGGGGCGAGAAAGTCAGAAACGGTATCACCGAAAAAAGATTGGGATTCATCAGCGTACTTCAGGAGCCGCATTATCTCCGTGTACATCTCTTTATCATGAAGCGTGGCTTCTTTAAGAAATGACTCGCGTTCCTTTTCGGGTAAATCCAGAACCTGACGGAAGATTTGGTCTATTTGATCAAAGCGCCGATGTTCCATTTGTTATTATGGTGAAAATTTCAGTTTCAGATTTGATACAACTCTCTGATCCCATTTACAGAAATTAGGAATCCAATCTGCTATCTGATATCAACATCGAAAAATCACGTCATCAGGTATCAATATTCTACCGTTTCAAGTCTCTTTCATCACATTGTAGAGCCATGCGCGTGCCCTGACCCAGTCCCGTTTCAGCGTTGCTTCAGATAAACCTGTAACTTCACTGATCTCCTCATAGGCCATTCCGCCTATAAAGCGGTACTCCACCAGCCTGCCCAGCCGCTCATCCCACTCCAGCAGCTTTTCAAGAGCGGTATTGAGTGTTATAAAGTCTTCGACCCTCTGTTCCACCGCAAGGGTAATCCCTTCAAGTGGTTTCATTTCAGCTCCGTCACCCCGCATCAGGGCAGACTTCTTCCGGATATAATCTATCAGGATGTACCGCATGGCCCGAGAGGCTACAGCATAGAAATGAGCCCGATCCTGCCAGTCCGATTCGGATGCATTGATCAATTTCAGGTAGGATTCGTGAACCAGGGCTGTGGTATTCAAGGTATCGCCCCGCTTAAATCCGAAAAGGCGATTATGGGCAATCTGTTTCAGATCGTCGTACACCAGTTCGTAGACGCGGTCATAAGCCCTGCTGTTTCCTCTGTTCGCTTCTGCCAGATACAGCGTCACTTCATTTCTTTCCTGCATTCCTGAAATCCGAATAAAGTTTACAAGATACCCTCAAGCCACTGTTTAAAATCTATTTTAACAAAACACGGAGTAAAAAGCTATTCGTGTGAGATCAATCCAATCAGAGAAATTGATTCATGAAATATTCATGACCGTGAAACTGACACACAGTTGGATGATTAAAAACGTCATGAATATTCTATCTGACCTTGTGAATCATAGTTTTTAAACACATGAAAACTTCAGCGATGATACTCTCATGGCATTTTTTACGATGATAAAAATAAACCAACAAACCATGAGGAGGGAACCATGCAATCTTTATTCAAAAGCTTCAGATCAACCGCAATATATCCACAGTCAAAATCCCTGACCTTCAAGTGGATTTTTTTTGCAGTCCTTTTATTACTTTTCCTGCCCGCTTTATCAGCGGCACAGTCAAATTACTATGTTGCGCCTGATGGAGATAATGCGGGAGGCACAAACACCTGCCTGGATTTCAATGAACCATGTGCCACCATAGCACATGCCGTAAGTGTGTCATCTGCAAATTCAGCGATCCATCTTGCAGCGGGTGAGTATACGGAGCCGGGACTTGTTATAAACAAAGTGCTCACAATCCAGGGAAATGACCGGTCGGATACATTTATCCAGGGCCACCCTGACGGACCTGAATCGGCACCATCAAGGGTTTTGAATGTTCAGCAGGCCGGACATTTTGTGCTTCGTGATTTGACCGTCAGACATGGCAGGGTTACCGGGAACACCGATGGCGGTGGTATTTATGTGAACAACACACCCGTTGAACTTGTAAATGTAACGATCAGCCATAACTCTGCCGGCCGGAATGGGGCCGGTATTTATTTGACTGCTTTTGAGGCCACAGAAAACCCGGCCAATTTTACAAATGTGACCATCAGAGAGAATGCCGGGGCAACGAGCGGTGCTGGCAATGGCGGCGGGATCCATGTAAACAGTGTAGTTGCAGAATTGATTAATACGGAAATAGAATACAATAGTGCAAATACAGGTGGGGGGTTGTACATGGCGGGATCGGAATCTACTGAGGTCAATCTTTTGAATTCCAAAATTAACAATAATGAATCTATGGGTGAAGGAGGAGGTGTACGGATGGGTTCATCAATCGTATCTCTTCGCATGGAGGATTCAGAAGTGACCGGAAATAAAGCCGGTGTTGCGTCTGGCGGAAAAGGGGGAGGGTTGGATATATCCGGAACTGTACATCTCGAAAATGTAACTGTGAGCAATAATTCAGTAACGGGTACCGGCGGCGGAATTTCTTTTATCACATCTTCGGCAACGCCAAGAGTAATGACACTGAAAAATGTAACCATCAGCGGAAACAGTGCAACCGGAGATGGCGGCGGTATGCTCATTATTAATAATATCGCTGATCTTTCGAATGTGCAGATCACAGGCAATCAGTCTGGCAACCAGGGCGGAGGCGTCCATTTGAGTTTCAGTAATACCGAATTCTATATGGTAAATTCAGTTGTGAGTAACAACGAAGCAGACCTGGATTCCGGGGGTCTCCATTTTTCAGGAGGTGCGAACACTCCGGATTACAGTTTGGTAAATTCAGTGATCAGCAACAATACAGCCAACAGAAATGGAGGCGGAATAACAATAGGTGCAGGCACAACTTTGACAAATGTCACTGTTAGCGGCAATCAGGCGGAAAATGCTGGCGGTGGTTTATGGATTTTTAGTACTCCGGCAGTAAACATTACCAATTCAATTCTGTGGGGTAACATTGCTGCGCGGGAAAACGACCCCGGTCATGAGATTTATCACCAAAATACGCCTACTACCCTGAGTTACAGTATATTTAAAAATGAAGATGGTGATATTATTGATACAAGTAGTGGTAACCTTTCGATTGATAATCCGGTAAACCTGCATCCGAGATTTCTGGATCCTTCAAATAATCTCAGAGTAAACCAAAACAGCCCGGCCATAAACACCGGTGATCCGGATACGAACCTGAGCCTTTTCCCGGTTGATGAAAGTGACAACCTGCTGGACCTTGCCGGAAATCCCCGTGTATTTAACGAAAGAATCGATATTGGCGCGTACGAATTCCAGGGAGATTATGTGCTACCGCTGATACCGGCTATTCCCCTCCTGAGTACGCCTGAAAATGAAGCAAATGGTGTTGTTCAACCGCTAACCCTGCAGTGGCTCGAAGCTGAACACGCAGACGGGTACCGGGTGCAGCTCCAAACTGCCGGCGGCGATTTTTCGGTTCTGCTGTCCGATGAAGTTACCGAAGAGACCGGGATTACCCTGCCTGTGCTGGACGAACTGACGGAATTTGAGTGGAGGGTGCAGGCGTTAACCGGGCCGTACGACGAAAGCGGCTGGAGTGAAGTCTGGAGTTTCACAACAGTACTTTCGACAAGTTTGTATACTGAAGAATACCCAAAAGAATTCGTACTAAGCCAAAACTATCCGAATCCATTCAACCCGGCAACGACCATCCCGTTTCATTTACCGGTCGCAGTTCATATTACACTCGAAGTTTTCGATGTCCTGGGAAGACGCGTAGCGATGTTGGCAGACGGATATACTCCGGCCGGACATCATTCCGTCCAGTTTGACGCTTCAAATCTTGCCGGCGGAATTTACATCTACCGAATGGTCATAGGATTGGGATCGGGATCGGGATCAGG
>SKXL01000147.1 GCA_007128425.1 Balneolales bacterium
AACCAGCGTTTCGCCCCGCTGAACAGCTGGCCCGACAATGTGAACCTGGACAAGGCCCGCCTGCTGCTCTGGCCGGTGAAACAAAAGTACGGCAAGCAGCTCTCCTGGGCCGACCTGCTGATCCTGGCCGGCAACTGCGCCCTGGAATCCATGGGTTTCAAAACATTCGGCTTCGGCGGCGGACGCAAAGATATCTGGCAGCCGGAAGAGGACATCGACTGGGGACCGGAGGCCGAGTGGCTTGGCAACAAACGCCATGACGCCAAAGGCGAACTCACGGGCGCCCTGGCGGCCGACCACATGGGTCTGATCTATGTGAATCCCGAGGGGCCGGACGGAGAACCCGATCCCTTCAAGGCAGCGCACTTCATCCGCCGGTCGTTTGCTCGCATGGCCATGAACGATGAGGAAACCGTAGCGCTGATCGCCGGAGGACACACTTTCGGCAAGGTGCACGGAGCGGCACCCGAAGAGCATCTGCAGGCCGAACCGGAAGCCGCACCCATCGAGCATCAGAGCCAGGGCTGGCACAACACGTATGGCACCGGCAAAGGCGCCGATACCATCACCAGTGGCCTGGAAGGCGCCTGGAGCCAGACACCGACTCAGTGGAGCATGAGGTACCTGGAAAACCTGTTCAACTATGATTGGGAATGTATCAAAGGTCCGGGTGGAAAGTGGCAGTGGCAGCCCAAAGACGGAGCCGGCGCCGACGAAGTACCCGATGCGCACGATCCAAACAAGAGGCACGCTCCCATGATGCTCACTACCGACATCTCCATGAAGGCCGATCCGGAATACGAAAAAATCTCGAGGCGGTTCCTGGAGAACCCTGATGAGTTCGCTGATGCATTTGCCCGCGCATGGTTTAAACTGACCCACCGCGATATGGGACCGAAGGAACGCTATGTGGGTCCCGAAGTCCCCGAAGAGGATCTGATCTGGCAGGATCCGGTTCCGGCCATGGATCACGAACTGGTCGACGAGAAGGATATCGCCGGACTGAAAAAGCAGATCCTGGACAGCGGACATTCCATCGCGGAACTGGTCCTGACGGCATGGGCCTCGGCCTCCACCTTCCGGGGATCCGACTACCGGGGAGGCGCTAATGGAGCGCGCATCCGACTGGCTCCACAAAAAGACTGGAAGGTGAACAACCCGGAACAGCTCGCCAGGGTGCTGAAGACACTGGAAGGCATCGCCGATTCCTTCAATCGCGCTCAGTCGGGCAACAAAGCCGTCTCGCTGGCCGATCTGGTGGTCCTGGCCGGATGTGCGGCTGTTGAACTGGCCGCCAAGAAGGCCGGACACGACATCAGCGTTCCCTTTACGCCCGGTCGCACCGATGCGACCGAAGAGCAGACCGACGCCGAGTCGTTCGACTATCTGGAACCGGCCGCGGACGCTTTCCGCAACTACTACAACCCGAACAACAAGGTGTCGCCCGAAGAGCTTCTGGTCGACAAAGCCCAGCTCATGACGCTGACGGCTCCCGAGATGACGGTGCTTCTTGGCGGCATGCGTGCCCTTGGCGCCAACTTCGACGGCTCCAGGCACGGAGTCTTCACGGACCGTCCGGGTGCCCTGACCAACGATTACTTTGTGAGCCTGCTGGATCTGGGCACCACCTGGAAGCCGGTCTCCGAAGACGAGCAGGTCTTTGAAGGCCGCGACCGGAAGAGCGGAGCCAAAAAGTGGATCGGCACGCGGGTCGATCTGATCTTCGGATCGAACTCCGAGCTGCGCGCCCTGGCCGAAGTCTATGGCAGCAAGGACGCCGGACCGAAATTCGTCAGCGACTTTGTGTCCGCATGGGACAAAGTAATGAACCTGGACCGGTTCGACCTGAAGTAAACGCTGGCTTGCTTGCGAGCGACACTCGCTCCGGCCGGTAGTACCTATTCTGACGGAGTTGTCTGTTCCGGACGGAGTTGCCTGTTCCGGACGGAGTTGCCTGTTCCGGACGGAGTTGCCTGTTCCGGGCAGACGATACTCTTGCTGGTGGATGACGCCTGTTCCAATAGTTGTCATGTCCTGGGCAGGCATCCGTATCACACTTCACACGAAAGCTGCTGCAAGATTTAAAATTTGCAGCAGCTTTTTTTTGAAACCCTTTATTAAATATTATTATCGTACTTGAAGCCTGCACACAAAAAAACATCTACCTATCATCATGAAATCTGACTACAAAGCCCCTGACGGCACCACCGTCGGACACATCCACCTGAAAGTCACCGACCTGGATCGCGCCCTGTCGTTCTACCGCGATCTGCTCGGCTTTGAGCTGACGACCATGTACGGAGACCAGGCCGCGTTCCTGTCGGCCGGCGGATACCATCACCACATCGGCCTGAACACCTGGCACAGCAAGGGCGGTTCTCCCGCGCCGCAGCATGCTGCCGGACTCTATCACACCGCGTTCCACTATCCCACGCGCAAAGACCTGGCCCGCATCGTCCAGCGTCTGATCGACAGCGGCTACCCGATTACAGGTGCCAGCGACCACGGGGTTTCCGAGGCCGTGTACCTGAACGATCCGGATGGAAACGGCGTGGAGCTCTACTGCGACAAGCCCCGTGAAGAGTGGCAGTACCGGAGCGACGGATCTCTGGTGATGTTGACCGAACCGCTTGACCTGGAGGAGCTGCTGCGCGAAGTTCGCTGAGGTCGACAGATGCAGAGGAGACCCTTACTCCCATCTGGATGCGCCCGGCAGGGCGCACCAACAAAAAAGGGAGCAAGTATTCAATACCTGCTCCCCTAATTGCTCTCTTACTCGCAATGGGATAAATTGATTTTTTCTAACTCATGGTAACTGATTTTACTTTCAATGCATTTACAATTGGATCAAATTCTTTTACATATATCACAGCTTCATCTGCACGAACCCGGTTGCACCCGTATTCAGTCACCGATGGTTGTACTCTATGCCGTTTTCCGGATATTAATATTCATATTTCACCTGCTTTGGCCCTTAACTGATCAGCAAGTTCAGGAATACCCATTGCCCTTTCAACTGGACCACCAGTGACCCTTGCGGACTTACCTGGACCGATAGATAACAACTCCCGCAATGAGGACGATCAGTGATATCAGGATCGGAACGTAATCACCAGTGCTCACAACGACATCTGCACCAAAGAATTTAAAAGATTCAGAATCGTTCAGGTATTGATATCCGAAAAACAGGACCCCGATCAATCCTCCTACACTCAGCACACTGCCTATTGTTTGTTTCATGTTACCCTATCTTTTTGATTTACAATAATTAACGGAACAATGTAAGATACACTTCGAATTTCATTTTGGGTTCATTCATGCCGACATTCATCCTGAGTAATTTTTATGTATTACTTAGATTACAGGCCACTGAAGTGACCAGGTGGTCTCAAGTTTTAAAAACCTGAGACCACTCTTTTGGTTTAAATTACCCCAACGGAATACGAACCATTATCACAGTTCATATTTTTATCAGAAAGAGGTAACGATAATGAAAAAAAGGTCCCGGATTCTTTAGCGCTCTCCATGTAAATGTGGCCGTTGCCTTCGGAAACCATTTGATGTACGTGCTGAAGGCCAATGCCAAAACCCTGCTCGCCATTGGTTCCCAATGATCTTGATACTGGTTTACCCTGATTAAATGCTGATACTTGATCAGGAGACATACCTTTCCCGGTATCAGTAACATTTATATTAAGCATGTTAAATTCTTCTTTTGTATCAATTGTAAAATCCACATTTATTGAACCGTTGGATGGAGTAAATTTTACGGCATTCGCAATTAAATTTACTGTGATCTGTATCAGATTATTAAAAACACTGGATGGGAGTTGAATGTCTTTATTGGTTTTACTATTCAGCGAAAGTGAAATACCTTTATGTTTTGCCAATGGGAGATATATGCGATTAATCTCTATGATAACGGAAGAAAGTTTTCTATCGATGTTCATACTTTCCTTTTCACCATTTTGAGTATCCTTGACCATCAATACACCATTTATAAGATTTAACAAGGATTGGGCAGATTCCTTGATAGTAATCAGATCACAGGTTTGCACTTCAATCTGTTCCTTATCTTCATTGATCAGTAGGTCAAGCAACCCTGTTATACCACTAAGAGGGCTCCGGAGATCATGAATCAGATTTTGCATGCGGTTTTTCAGATGGTCTAATTTTGAAGAAACAAGTACATGCTTCATCTCAAGCACCTGTTGCTCTTCAACCAATCGGTCAAAGTTCTGTATCTATTTCATCTGGTCATTTTTTGGGGATCTATCTATTGTAATTTTTTCCATTTGATATCAATTTGTTTATTGTTTTATTCCCGCATGTCTTATAAATACGTGATACTGATCTGTTAACTATTATATTACCTACTGTATTTATTACATATTTCTCATGTTTTTGCGAGACATAAAAACAGAGCAAAGAACTCTTGATGAGTATAACCCATTAATATAACAGTATTTACAAGTATTACGGATACTAAGTGAAATTTTTGGATCCAGGCGCAAATTCAGGGTTGAAAAGAAATTTTTTAAAAAAAAACGGCCTTATTTATTCCCGTATCACGAATATTTCGTTGTACAGATTAGAAATCTTGAAAATCTGTTAAATATATAACTTTGTATCGGCTCCGTATAACGTTCATCAGTATTATTTCATACACATTGTAGCTATGGAAATACTTCTACATATGTTCCTGCAAACTGTAGGACTTAAATTCAATCACAATGATCAGAGCTCCTGACATTAATCTAATTCACATATCATGGGAAATCTATTATATCTGGTTGCTATAGTTTTAATTGTTGCCTGGTTAATCGGGTTTGTAGGATACAGTACCGGTGGAATTATTCACATCCTTCTGGTTATAGCTGTTATTGCAATACTTTTAAGGGTTATACAAGGCAGAAGGGTTTTATAGCGACGAAAGAGAAGCCGGCCAAAGTCAAGCAGTTGCATCAACCACTCACTAATTATGAGGGCTAACAGCATGAAAACTTCAACAATAATAGTTACCACTTTATTTGTGGGTGCCGCCGGCATTATCGTAGCAGCATTATTTGCCACAGACAAAGATTCTAGAGCAACAAATAGAATTACAAGAAAAGGAAAGCTATACAAAGATTATCTAATTGACAAATTTTACGATTATTCCGATTTCGTCTTACATCCGTTAGAAAAAATTGAAGATAAAGCACTACGTATGAATAAATATCTTGATGCCAAAGCAATCAAGATTAAGGCAGAAGCAAATAAAACATAACCCGTTTCTAACATACTCATAATCAAAAATATAAATCAATGACAATATGAAAACACTATACACCATTCTTGCTGCTGTTCTGTTGGTTTGCGCAATCCATACTGAATCTTTTTCTCAATCAGTGAACATTACAGAATCATTTAAAATGCATTTCAATGAAACCGTTAAGACAGTCCATAAAACTGATAATGCGGATGATAAAAGAGCTCTTTTAAATGAATCATTCAATAAAATGATTGCCACCATTGATCGAATTGAAGCGCTGGCATCCCTAACTGAGGATGAAAGCACCATACTCGCATCCTTTAGATTTGATTTGACAGAAAAACTAAGCGAATTAAACGGTTTGGATGGATTTGACCAGATCGTGGATAACGATCTGAATGATTTCTCCAATTTCTCCCAAGATATGATTGAACAAGCTAATCGTACCATAACCATTGGTGTTACTACAGCGCTATTGATCCTGATTATACTGTTGCTTTTGTAGCATAAAGCATGCTCACTATATGAGTTGAAATTGCAAGAGAGAGGAGTCCCATTCTGCCGCCATCCGGATACATTACGATGGGCAGCAGAGGGGACTTTCTTCATTTAATTCTTGCAGCATCCTCTTATCCAATTCGTGGCTTCTGATTAGCAGTGATGAATCCAAACATTTAAACAGATGAAATACCCATGGCGGCTTTCCGCCACACAGAAGCATGATTGTAATCAACATGGGCATTACATGTGACCTCTTGAAAAAAGATTATAAACACATGAAATACCTGGTTTTTAGTCTAATTTGCATAATCGGACTCATTTTGTCGGCATGCAGCCACTCAACTGAATTGACCGGTGGATACCTGCCGGAAAATCGAACAGTTGTGGACTATTCGGTAATCTATTATATCCATGCTGACTCTGATTATCTCTATCATGGTCCAGAAGGTCAGCCGATACGGGAAAATTCCGGTGTTCTTGCGACCGCAATTGAAGTAGCCGAACAAGCCCGATCAGGTGAAGTTTTTATTTTTCAACAGCGGCCGGAAAGAAAACTATTCGGCCTTTTTTCGCGAGGAAGCAGCCGGTTCTATCACTACAGATATGGGCTATTAATCAACCGGTATGAATATCGCCACCCGGATAAAAAGGAAGACTTTCTTGCCACCGAAGCACAACTAGTGAATCAATACCGGGCTCATAACCGGTCTGATAATCATCAGAGTTTCTTTCTCTATTTTGGCCACGAAATCCCATCGGTAAACGGCACAGGCTACCACCGATCTATACCTGGTATAGATGTGAATACCATTGCACTTGCAAATGGTGCTCAGAACTTTTTGCTATCAGATGAGGATCGGTTTGATCTGGTACTCCTCTCTACATGTAATAATGGAACACCTGCAATGGCTGAATTTCTGATGCCGTTTACTTATGTAATGCTTGCCTCTCCGCAAAACCTGCACTTGTCACACTTTGATTCCAGCAGAATGACCCTCTTGGAAGAGGAACCGGGGATTTCATCACTGCAATTGGGACATGCTATGGCCGAGCAGACGTATCAGCGGTTGGATACTACGGTTCATTCCACCATAACAATTGCCCTTTATGATTTTAATGATGCACGGACCTATATCAATATGCTTACCTCGCTCACAGCAGCAAAAAACGTCTCAGATCGATCCATGCAATTCAAGGATAATGTGGATTGTGCGGAGTTGTTATTCCTGGATCCTGAAAGTTACTCTAAAGGTGTGGTAACATGGTACAAACCGTCGCGGTTTGGAAGGCCCTCGGATCAGCTTATACATTCTGGCTGGGGGTGTAAACCGTGAGTGAATCCGGGATAAGTCAATATAGCAACAAGGCCTTGCCCGCGTCCCCGGTTAATGTACCGGTGGCATCCAAAACGTAATATTTACTCTCCACTGATATGCAGATTGAAATCACATTTTGCGGGAATCATTCTTTCGAAGACCGGCATTACACTAAATACCGGCGCTTCACTTAATGGCCGTATATTAGCTCAAAATGCTGCTATTTTCGATGCCAATACAGTAGTGGAAACACAATAATCAAGATGTCTGTAAATGCAGAGATGTGCATTTATAATTTGAAGCATCCAAAGCAGTTCTATTGAAAACAGAACTGTTTTTTTATTGTGCCGTACATGGTAACCAACCCAGTTGTGAAGGTCCACTGTGGGGATTTTTAATCGCCAACCACCGGCCTTCTTATTTCAAGGAACCAAAAGATATAAGAGTGAAGAAAATAGTAAATCAGTGAAATTTGTATCAAAGCCGGCTTCTTATGTAATGATTCTGAAGTTAATTCAACACATTTTAATTGAGTGAATTATATTCAAGCTTACATCGCATTTTGCGGCAACAACCTGGTTACGGTACCGGTGATTCAGGAAGCAGCACCGCGATTCCGTTACTAATTAAAATGCTCGGCAACCTATATCTATTCATTTTGAAAACACTAAATCCAATGCAATGAAAACATATCACATTATAATCTTACCAGTACTAATCCTGGCTTTATTGTTTGCAGGATGCAGTAAATTGAGCAACACCACCAAGGGTACGGCAATCGGAGCCGGAGCCGGCGCAGGTGTAGGAGCCCTTGCGGGAAAAGCACTTGGTTCTACCGTGAAAGGCGCTCTCATTGGCGCTGTTGTTGGCGGGGCGACCGGCAATATTATTGGCCATCGAATGGATCAACAGGCAAAAGAGCTTGAACAAAGCTTAAGAGATGCTGAAATTCAACGGATTGGTGAAGGCATTGCCATTACTTTTGATTCAGGATTACTCTTTGGATTTGATTCATCCGTAATTCAACCTGATGCAAGGGCTAACCTCACCCAGCTGGCTGCCAGTCTGAAAGAGTATCCTGATTCAGATATCGTGATTGTGGGACATACAGACAGCCGGGGAAGCGAGGAGTACAACCTGAGCCTCTCAAACCGGCGCTCAGAAGCAGCCAAAACCTACCTTGTTTCCCGGGGCATACCATCTTCACGTATACAGGCCCAGGGTCGCGGTGAACTTGAACCCATAGCTGATAACAATCTTGAAGAGGGTAGAGACCAAAACCGAAGAGTAGAAGTTGCAATCATTGCAAGTGAGGAATATGTCAATCGCATTCAGGCAGAAAACCGGTAAAAATAAAAGAAAGAAAACTATGTCGGAATTATTGAATCCCTTTCTCCACAGCTATGGATAGCACCGGGAAAGCCCCTTCCGTCTTTCGTGCTCCCTCCGGGATTAAACATTTCAGGTTTTCCAAAAAATTTGGGGAACTCCATTATAATTCTGATTCTGTCAGTTGGAGATAAAATTTCCATCCTGCCATATTAGAATCGGATATTCAACAGTTATCATCCAGATGGTACCTCAGTCAAGTTCCGGTATATTGACTTCAGCGGAAGCGTCCGACACTCGTTGAAGTTTAATAATATTCGATACATGGTAGGGATTTGTCACAGTTCCATCCCCTGTATTAAATATCGCTTTGCCAATGAAATGGCACGGTATGATCAGACACTACGCTCCCCCTCCGATTGCCCGTTTAATAGTTATATGGGATTCTGAGAGGAAGCGCTAGTAGTGTCTGTGGGGGGGGAGCCCGATAAAACTATTGGAGTATCAACGCTCCGAAATAATTCCATGCTCATCGGATATAATCACTTCCACACGTCGATTTTGCTGCCGCCCGGCTTCGGTGCTATTACTGGCTACAGGTTGTGATATACCTATGCCTTGAATTCTGATACGCCGGTCAGAAATTCCGAGACCAACGATGGCTTGCTTCACTGCATTTGCTCTACGTTCAGATAGAGCCTGGTTGTATTCATCTGATCCGATGTTGTCGGTATGTCCTTCAACCAGAATATTACGCTCAGGGTATTCCTCCATAAATTTGGCCAGATCCCTGATTGTTCGCAAACCACCAGATTTCAAAGTTGCCTCATTAAAATCAAAGGTTACATCACCCAGTGTGAGAACCAGGCCGCGTTCCGTTTGAAGAGCTTCGAGTTCCCCGACCCTTGCGGCCAGTTTATCTGCTCTTAGACGGGCTTCTTCGGTGGACGCTCGTTCCCGCTGCATTTCTTGCTCGGCATTACGTGCCCTTTCTTCAGATGATGCCCGTTCCCGCTGCATTTCTTGCTCGGCACGTCGTGCCCTCTCTTCAGATGATGCCCGTTCCCGCTGCACTTCTTGCTCGGCTTTACGTGCCCTTTCCAGAGCATGCTGTGCTTCACTACGCCGAACTTCAATCAACACTTGCTGCCGTTCTGTTTCCGCCCTGCCAATTTCGTTTTCTGCAGCATGTAACATAGCGGTCTCCCGGGCAATCATGGTTCTTTGTATTGCCAGATAAGCATGATGCTCAACATCAACTTTGTCTGCTTTTGCTTCCCAGAGTCTCCGGCTCATTTCAAGTGTTTCTTCTGCTTCTTTAAGGGCGACCGGAGCAAACCGCACAATGATTTCATCCTGTTCGGCAGTTTTATAAGCAGTATTCGCTTCTTCCAGAAGCGGGTTTTGAGCAGGCGGACCGCCGCAACTTGCAAAGAACAGGAACAGGGGTAATACTAAAAAGAATGGATGATAGATCCGTTTCATTAGATTTTCCTCAGTTTTAATTGATGTTTTCACTTTTTCTTCCGATCTCTTCCCGCAGGGTCCGGATATTTTCTCTCAACTCAGCTACAATTTTTTGAGACTGGGCAGAGAGCGTTTTCATCTGGGCAAGCTCAGCATCGACCCTGGCATGTTCGAGCAATCGAAGGGCGTGTTCGTACTCTTTATCTTCCACAGCCTTTTGGGCCTGCTCCAGTTTTTTTCTCGCCTCACGTATTTCAAGAGGGGCATGATCGTTGGCTCCCGCCTGCTCAGCTTGTTGGATCACCATCTGTGTTTCCGTGAGTTGTTGAGTGGGCGGATTAGTACTTCCGCAGGCTGTTAGAAGCACTGCATATGACATCAACAATCCAATACCAAATATCTTTGCAAATGAATTTGGGTAATGTTTCATTTTGAACTCCCGTTTTTTTTGTAACAATCTGATTGTGAATTGCACATTATTTATGACATGTGCGTTGTAATAAGAAGATTTTAAAAATCGTATTGTTATTCAATTTCGGCGTTCTATGGATATCTAGCTTTCACATATTTACATATGGTTTTTATCCTTTTGAACTTGATATTGAGTAAATTTTACTTTTTATGTCTTCAATTTCAATATGTATTAAAACAGGATTTATTCCATTACATTTAAGGAGTATATATTTATATATAACACTGGTTTTAATATCACAAATACATATATTATTATCATACGGTTTTATGCAAGATCCCCTAAATATGGTATGATATTTTTCTCTCTTTTTAAAGATTATTGCTTATCACAGGAATATAGATTTCAAAAGTTGCTCCTTTACCCGGCTTGCCGGTAGCGGTGATAATGCCGTTGTGATTGTTCACAATTTTTTTCACAATGGCCAATCCTATTCCGGTTCCCGGGAATTCATCTTTGCTGTGCAGTTTTTTAAAAAATTCAAATATCACTTTACTGTGTTTTTTTTCGAAACCGATGCCATTGTCCGAAAAAGTAATGTGACAGTACATTTTATCCGGTGATAGGCCCTTCGATTTCAGTTTGCTGCCTGCGGCAATGGCGCTTTTTACTTTTATTACCAGAGGTACGCCGGGTTTGGCAAATTTCAATGCATTGCTGAAGAGGTTGTCCACGAGCTGTTGGAATTGAAATTCGACAATATCCACATTGCTGAGCGTGCCGGTTTCAACGGTTACATTTTTTTCATCCAGGATGTCTTTAAAATCGGCCTTAACCTTATCGACAACAGTAGCCAGGTCGGTGGACTTAAAGTTTCTTTCCGTAGTGGCCAGGCGGGAGAAAGTCAGCAGATCTTCAATCAGTTTTTGCATCCGTTGCGCTGCATCAAATATCAGGTTGAAATATGAAACTCCCTTAACCGATAAGTTTTGACGTTCTTTATCGAGTATCCTGTCTGTAAAGATTTGAATCTTCCGTAACGGCTCCTGCAAGTCATGGCTGGATATATAAGCGAATGCTTCCAGTTCTTTATTCACCTTTACCAGTTTTTCATTTTGCAGCAACAGTTTTTCATTAACATCCCTCAATTCAACGGTGCGTTGCTTGATTATTTCTTCCAGCTCTTTGGTGTGCAATTGCTGAATGTTCCGTCTTTTCCTTCTTTCAATTTCCTGTTCCGTAACATCTTCGATGGACAGCAATATTAATTGTTCTGCTTTATTTTCACGTGGTACCTCACAGGCATTAAGAAGCAGAATCAACTCACCTGTTTTTGGGAAAATATGAGTCACTTCAAAATCATTAATTTTTGATTTTTCCGGAATGATTTTCTCCAGCAAGTTTCGCAATTTCGGAATATCAAAATGTTTGTCGGCAAGTTCATAAATCAGAACACCAACTGTTTCCTCTTCACGCAACTTGAACAGTTTATAAAAAGCACTATTTGCCGTTTTCACCCGTAAATATTTATCCAGAACCAGCAGGGGTTCACGAATGTTTAAAACAATAGCTTCGGAATAGTTTTTTTCCGACTCCAACTGCTTGTTCAAGCTCACCATTTCATGATTGACTACAATCAGTTCTTCATTGGTACTTTGAAGCTCTTCCTTACTGGTCTCCAATTCTTCGTTTAAACTCTGAAATTCTTCGCTGCTGCTCAGTAGTTCTTCATTGGCACTTTGAAGCTCCTCGTTGGCCGCTTCCTGCTCTTCCGTTATGCTGCGCATATTTTCACGAGTCTCTACAAGCTCCCGCCCTAACTGCTTTATGCGCAGCTCATTTTTACCTGCTTTTGTTATTCCTCCTTTCTTAATCCCGGTTCCGGCAGGCAGCTCATTGTCTTTTGAGACATCGTCATGGAAAAGAACCAGGTAAAACGGTTCCATGGTGTTGGGTAGCGGAATGCCTTCAATGGTAACCGTATGCAAATGACCATCTTTGTCAAAGGGTATGTTTTCTTTTTTAATCGCAACCTTTTCCTTTTTTACTTTATGCAATATATTCCGCAGTTCAAAAGCCAGGCCATGTTTTGCCATAACCATCAGATTATGACTTGGTTTGCCTGATGTTTGTTCCAGATAGTTGCTTGTACTGCCACGAAACTGCACGATATCCATAGCTCCATTTACTACCACACCTGCCGGCATATACCGGCTGAGCATGATGTCGTCTGCCGTTTTTTGAAATTCGGAATGCATCTTTTGGGATTCAGGCTTGTTGTCGGATTGGTCAAGGGCCCGTTCGAATCTCGGACTGATGACATGCATGAACTTGCTTGGTGTATCCTTGCGCGTGTATATTTTGTCATTATTGACACTCGCGACAAACAGCTCTGGAAACCCGGCGGCAGATTCGGATTTGCCGAGAAGCAGATATCCTTTCAGATTCAATGCATAATGAAAGGTGACATGCGCCTTCTTTTGCAGATAGAGGTCCATATAGATAAGCACATTCCGACAACTTATCATATCCATTTTACCGAAAGGCGGATCTTTTAAAAAATCATGGCAGGCGAATACGCACATATCCCTTATGCGTCTGTTTACCTGAAAATGGCCATTGGTTTTTGTAAAAAAATCATTCAAGCGTTTAGCAGATACCCCATCCAGTTCAAGCGCTGTATACATACCGGCACGAGCCTTTTCGATTGCAGGTTCACTGATGTCGGAGGCAAAAACCTGAACTTTATGACCGGAACCCATTAAAGCGCGCTTGTCCAGATATTCCTGAAAGCTGATAGCTATGGAGTAGGCTTCTTCGCCCGTACTGCAACCGGCGACCCAAATCCGAATGGATTCACCAGGCAATTTATTTTTTACAATTCGTGGTATTATTTTTTTACTCAGAAGGGCAAAGGTATCCGGATCACGAAAGAAGGATGTTACCGGGATTAGAAAATCCTGGTATAACACATCCTGTTCCTTTTTATTTTTTCTTAACCAGATGAGGTATTCCGCAGGTTTTGTATTCTTGGTGATCAACATCCTTCGCAGGATCCTTCTTCGAATTGTGGTCTGCTTATAGTATGTAAAATCGGTTCCCTTACGGATTCGCAGCACAGAGATTATTTTTCTGAAAACTTCCTCATCATCCAACTGCGGATCGTCATTATCTTCAGCGTCGGTATTAATGAAGTTCATAACTTCCAGCAGCTTCCCCGGTATTTTATCCGGTGAAAGTATAAAATCAACTACACCTGCATGGATGGCGCTATTCGGCATATTCTCATACTTTGCTGAAGCTCCGTCCTGCGCAAAAGTAATTCCTCCTTGATTCTTTATCGCTTTTAAGCCCAGCGTGCCATCTGTAGCTGTACCTGACAAAACCACCCCAATGGCATATTCCTTGCGCACTTCTGCCAGCGAAAAAAAGATGGTATCAATGGGCAGATATCGTTCCGTTTTACTTTTTGGAGGACGTGGAACAAGCTTTAAATGGCCGTTTTCAGCTACCATGATTTTGTTGCCGGGCATAACATAAATGTGATCAGGAGCTAATTCTGTTGCGTCCGAAATTTCCAAAACAGGAATACTCGTAACTTTTTGAAGCAACTCGGGCAACAGACTTTCATGGGTGGGGTCCATATGCTGCACAAGTATATAGGCCATTCCGGAATCTTCCGGTATTGCTTTGAGCAACATTTTAAACGCCTCCAACCCGCCTGCAGAGGCACCGATACCTGCAATGGGAAATCGATGATCTGATTTAGTTGCTGCCGGCTGACGATTTTTTGATGGCTTCTTTGCTTTCAAATAAAAATGATTAAGAGTCGACTTTTAGAATGAAATTCTTTTTATCCGGCAGTGAGATATTATCCTCTGAAATCAATACAAGTACTTTATAGATCAACTCTTTGAGATGCCGGAATTTATTGGGTTTGCGGATATAGTAGTGCGCTGCGTCCTTGTAAACCTGCCTGATCCTTTCCTTATCATTTGCCGTTGTGAAAATGATTACCGGAATATCCTGTAATGTGGCAGAACGTTTGATTTCACCCAATGCCGCAAAACCGTTTTTTCTGGGCATGTTGAGATCAAGGAAAAGCACATCGGGAAGTTTAATTCCTTTTTTATTGAGCCACTCCAGGAGTTGTTCACCATTTGTAACTGTAAACAAATTCACTGATACCGGCAATTCCGCTAATACTTCCTCAAAAAGAAGACAATCGGCATTGTCATCTTCGGCAAGCAGGACAGTCAGCTTTCTCGTGATGAGTTTATATTCACTATTGTTTTTCATTTTTCAAAGTAAACAAGTAAGGTATTGCATAGCATATACCGTTGCATTTCATGTGTTTAAAAACTTTGGATTCATAAGGTCACATAGAATTCACATGACAGGATATAATCATGCCCATGTTGATTACAATCATGCTTCTGTGTGGCGGAAAGCCGCCATGGGCATTTCATCGGATTATCATTTCTTCATTCTATATGTCTGCAAATTCCAATGTTCTGTATTTGCACTTCTCATACAGAAGATTATCAGAAATTGGATGAAGACCCTTACATGTAACCTTTAATTGGTTACATAGTTTACAGCGAATGAACGGCGAAGGGATTATACCACGGTTCACACAATGGATTTGGGTGCGGGGATGCCCGACATGACATAACCGCTGTAAGAACTCATGAATACTGCAATACTACCGGTCACCACCATTGCTATTCCGTTTCCGTTTAATTTCCAGAAAAAAGTAAGGTGAGAGCCCTGTAAATTTTTTAAACTGTGCGATCAGGAGATTTTTATTTTTGTATCTAAGCGAATTGGCAATTTCAGGTAACGTTAAATCACTATACAATAGCAATTCCTTCACTTTTTCAATTTTTTGCATGACAATGTAATGCAAAATGGAAATGCCCTTTACTTCAGAAAATATTTTCAACACGTAGTCACTTCCCAATGCAATTTCTTTATTGATAATTTCATCATATGAAATATTTGGCAGCCTTTCCGAAGTATGGATTACGTCATTGACTGAAGTAATGATCCTGTCAATGAGCATGCTGTCACCCTCATCAAGAAGTTCTATTCCCGTCTTTTTAAGATTCTTTTTTAGTGCATCCAAACGAACCTGTGCAACATCCTCATAAAATTCAATTGCATGATCAGAAACCTTGTGGCTAATACCAAGTTTTTTCAATTCAGATTTCGCAATCCCCTCACAGCGCAAGCTTACCATGTATTTTGCATAAAGCTTTTTTCTCGCCTTCTTCAATTCGTGTTGTACATTGGTCTTTACTGCAATCATTTCCGGTTAGTGATTATGTGTTAACATTGTAATTTCATATTGGATGTCAAAAGCTCCTGTGATGCAGGTTGGCTATTTCGATGATACGGTGTCACCTTTTTCCAGGTCAGAGATTATCATACAGCAAAAAGCAAGACGGGCTGCTGCGCACTGCCATCCACTTACACGCCATTTCTTCTGATTTTGGATATGAACTTAGAACCATAACAGAAAAAACCATTACATAATTATGAAAATGAATTTATACATTTCACAGGTCTTCGAGATTTCTCACCCTCTTCAACTTCATATTTTTGAAAAAGCTTGGAGTAAAACCGGTAATTTTTTTGAACTGATTGGAAAGATGGGCTACGCTGCTGTAGTTTAATTTATAAGCGATTTCAGTCAGGTTATCTTCGTCATACAGTAGCATTTCTTTAGCTTTTTCAATTTTATTCAAAATTATGAATTTCTGAATCGTCATTCCTTTGACTTCTGAAAAAGTGTTTGAAAGATAGGTGTAGTCGTAGCCCAGTTTTTTGCTGATATATTCAGAATCATTTACATTGGGTAAATCCTCTGCGTGGTGGATCAACTCGACAATCACATTCTTTATTTTTTCAACCAGGATATTTCTTTTATCGTCAAGCAGTTCCAAGCCCGACTTGGCAAGACTGTTTCTTAATGCCTCCCGTTGGTCCATTGTGATGTCATCCTGGATTTCAACCACACCAAGTTCCACAGTGACATCATCCATGCCAAGTTTATGCAACTCTTCTTTAACCAGCATCTTGCAACGCAAACTGACCATGTATTTTATGTACAGATTCATGTGTTCATGATGTTCTGATTCAAAAATGACAGATGGAGCATTCTTGGGTAACACATATGCCAGTGGCTCCATGCTAGTCCGGCATCGATCAAACATGTTTCGCACATCAGCTTTCACAACGGCCAAAAAGAAAACGTAGCTGATATGAAAATATACTTTTTTTTGGGGGTCAGTTCAAAGTTTCGGTTAATTCATATTTCACATGCTCACTTGCCAGGGAATCCATTTCCATGAGTAGTTTTCCATTTGTCCTGTTATGCATTTTATCAGAGTAGCATATTAAAACCATATTTGACGCCATCTGTTATAATGCAATGGGCAAGAGTTACATATGTTACGGGTTTTTGGGATGCCGCTGCCGCAGACCGGCGGCTCCATCAGACGTGCCGGCAAACCCGGCCGTTGCCGTCAGGAAAATGAACGTGGCCAACGGTACCGCTGCGATGCAGCACCTGTTGAAATCGTTACCAAGTCTCCATTGGATTTTTTTCATGTCTGTTACAAGCGTGGTTGGGAAATAGTGAAGGTTCGGTGGATGTGGATGTATTCCTGAAATCAACAAAAATGACTGATATGACTTGCCTGTAGGCTAATCAGTTAATAACCCCATCCTCTTCACACAAACTGAGGATTTATCGGATAGATTCTCGTCTTTTTGTGGGGTGGAAATGCCACCCGGGCCCGGACAACCCTCCTGTTTGCTATTAATTTACAGTCAGGTGCATGGAGTTGCTCATGTTACTACCTTTGATGCGTACTCAAAAAAAACGCCACTGCCATGCGAACCTGCGCAATCAACTTGTACATGAAGCCCTGGACCCTGTCCTCGTGACAGGCAGCCCCCCTTCGGTCCGGGTTATCATCCCCATCCCCTCCCACTCCCACTCCCAGTCCCTGCCATTCTCTGCGGTAGTCTGACTGATGGAATTAAGGTGTGGACGGATGGAATAGCAGTATGGATGGCGTTCCAGTTTTGATGGATTAGTCCCGAAAGTACCTCTTTGCGTTCCCTTTTCTGCGGGATGCATGCTGTCTGATCACTTCACAGTGAGCCGCTCGACAGTATTCATCTCAATGAAAGGGTTACATGAAAAAGAACCGGGTTCCCGTGCGCTTCACGGGACAGCATTTCACCATCAATAGAAAACTGATAGCCGATGCGATCCGTTTTGCCGATGTCGGCCGGGACGATCTGGTCCTGGATATCGGCGCCGGCAAAGGGGCGATAACGGCTCCCCTGTCGCAAAAATGCCGGCAGGTCATTGCCATTGAGCGGGACAGGGCGCTGGTCCGGGTCCTGGACAGGCGGTTTCCGGAGAAAAGCAACATCACCGTTGCCGGATGCGATTTCCGCAGCTTCCGTATTCCCCCGAAACCCTTCAAGGTGGTTTCCAGCATCCCCTATGGCATCACATCCGAAATCTTCAAATCCCTGATGTTCGACCACGCGGCGCGCTTCAGGGGCGGCACGCTCATCACGCAGCTGGAGCTGGCCCGGAAGCTGCTCGCGGATGAGGTCCACAACCCGTACATCATCCTGTACCGGACCTTATTTGAGCTGAAGCTCCGTTACGAGGTGGCGCCCGACCATTTCATGCCGCCGCCCGGTGTCATGTCGGCACTGTTGGATATCAGGCGGAGGCCGTCACCGCTGCTGGAGCCCGGACTGGAAATCCGGTATCTGAGATTCCTCCGGTTTCTGCTGGACCGGCCCGAACTGGCGGTCCGTACGGCGCTAAAAAAGCTGTTCAGGAAGAAGCAGGTCCGGAACCTGACCGGCAAGCTGGGTTTGGATCCGGATGGAAAAATCACCCGGCTCAGCGCGGAGCAATGGGCATGCTGTTTTCGGGAGCTGCTGGACAAGGTCCCGGAAAAAAATCAACCAGGATGATTAACTAAGCGATCATTGTGAGTGAGTCTTGCTTAATCGAAACTGGAAGTACTTCTCCAGGTTTGAGTCGCAAAAGTATACACCGCAGCCTTTGATTCCCCGTGTGAGCAATATCCGGTAGATATTTCTAATCATTCTATTTAACCTGTCAGGATTATTATTCAGTCCCTGCTTGCCAGCACTGTCATAATAATTCTTCCACTCGCTGAAAAACTCTCCTTTTTCAAATGACCCCTCATCCAAAAAGCTGTATGGTTGTGTAGAATCCGCAACCATACGCCCGAAAAGACCCTCTTGCAAAGTGCTCTGATCCTGATCGCCAGAGCTTGTTTTTTCATGGGGATTGATTTCTTTTCCATTATTGTCCAGAAACCTGAACTGCAGGTCTTTCCCTACAATCACCCCTACAAAGTCAAATTCCAACCCCTGTGATGTATGGACGCATCCAACCTGGTCACGCCCCTTTTCCTCCGTTGCCCAACTACTACTTAACTGTCTTGAGTTCCAGGGCATGGCAAAGTCGTGTTCAGAAATCCTTACGTCCGCAACTTCAGCGTTAAGGTTTCCATTTTTTACGGAAGTCCATGGCCAGGCATAACCTGCAAGAAGACGGGCATTAAATCCCGCTGCTACCTTGCTGTTCACCCAGTCTCGCAACGCATGCGGACTTTCAGCGACAAAAAACTCATAGGTTTTTTTGTCCCATCCATCGAAATTTCCGGTTATGTCAATCTCCAGAACATCGTCAATCCACTTGACATACCCTTCGGCTCCTTCACACCGGAATTGGGTTTTCAGTTTCAAATCGATAACCTTTGCATTAACCTTTTTAGCCTGCTTACGGATCTCCTGGTCAGAACCGATATCCTGTGGCCGAATCATCTGGGCATTATCCACGAAAAAAATACTGACCCTGGCCGCTTTTACGATATCCTCCACCTGATTATCTCCCTGGTACATAAAAGCCTTACTGTTCTTCAACCGATGGGCTTCATCAACCACAAGGATATCGTACGTATCTTCCGGAACATTATAGTATTTTGCGGAACCTGTCATGAGCAGCTTGGCCCTGCGGGTGTCTTGCCCTTGGGTTAGTCTATTCAACAATGTATCCCTGAAGGAAGCATTTGGTGCAACAAAAAAAACATTCTTACGCTTTTTCAAAAAGCTCCCGAGAAGGCTCATTGATACGACCGATTTACCTGTTCCGGGTCCACCGTTGATTATTACAACAGTTTTGTCTTCAGCTGACAATCCAGTTTGAAGGGCCACTTCGTAAGCTACTTTCTGTTCTTCAAGCAGGATAAACTCTTGGTTACCTTTGAACAAACCGGTTACATAGTCAACCAGCTGCTTGCTGGGTCTGATATTCCCTGATTCAATTTCATACAGGATTTCTGCTCCCCGGCCTTTGCCAACATGCCGATAGATGAATTCCTGCAGTTTTACATGATCACGTTGAAAATAAAGCGGCGAATCACTGACACTCTGTGCATAGTTATCAGCTTTCAGTGGCTCGGGGTCTTTTTCTATGTAATTATGCAAATATGCGCATGAATACGGTAAGAGTTTCCCGCTGTAAACATTTTCGTTGAAGTCAGAGAGGTAGCTTTTATAGGATGAGGCCTGATAGGATGGGTGGGTGGTCAGGGCCCTGCCAAAGTATGGCGTAACAACAACATCCTCTTTGTCCGTGCTCTCTGCTTCCGTCCATTGCTTAAGTTCTACAATGATAAAGTTTTTATTGTCCTGCTCATCCCTGCCCGCAATGATGAAATCTATTCTTTTGGATGTGGATGGTAATCCGAACTCTACAAGCACTCCGCAATCATCTGCAATGCCTGAATTCCGGACGACCCGTTCCATTTTATCCAGCGAGTTTATCCAGGATTCCTCTTCACGGAGATTGAAATTAATCTTCCCTGCACGTTTTTTAAATTGCTCTTTAATTTTGTCGACAATTTCAAAAGAGTCG
>SKXL01000207.1 GCA_007128425.1 Balneolales bacterium
CCCGAAGCCTGGTTTGAAACAGTAGCATCGTTTATTCGGGAGAAAAATATCGATCTGACGGTTGTTGGTCCCGAACAGCCACTGGTTGATGGCATCACTGATTACCTGGAGGCGCGCGGATGCAAGGTATTCGGTCCATCCAAAGCTGCAGCCCGTCTTGAGGGCAGCAAGACGTTTGCCAAGTGGCTGATGCACAAGTACCAGATCCCGACCGCCCAATCGATTGAATTCAGTGGTGATGCGGTACTGGACGATCTGGAAAGATGGTTGTCGGTTGAGAACAAAAACTGGCCCGTCGTGATCAAGGCGGACGGTCTGGCTGCCGGCAAGGGCGTGTTCATCAGCCATAGCCGGGAAGAATCTCTCGAACATCTCCACAGAATACGAAAGGATGAATCCCTTCGCACAGCAGCCAGGCGAGTGATCGTCGAGGAGTTCATGGAAGGCGAGGAGGCTTCGGTCTTTGCCGTCACCGACGGGCGCAATGCCAGACTGCTGTTGTCAGCCCAGGATCACAAACGGATCGGTGAGGGAGATACCGGTCTGAATACCGGCGGAATGGGAGCCTACGCTCCTGCTCCGGTTATGGATGAGCAAACGCTGCGCCTGGTTGAGGATACCATCCTCTATCCAACGCTGGGTGCGATGCAACTGGAAGGGCACGCCTATCGTGGTGTGCTGTATCTCGGGCTGATGGTCACTGACCAGGGACCCAAAGTGGTTGAATACAACTGTCGTTTCGGCGATCCCGAATGCCAGGTGCTGCTTCCCGCCATGAAATCCGATCTGCTGGAAGTGTTGCTGGCCACGGTTAATTTTGAACTCGACAAGACCACAGTGGAAATGTCGGACGAACATTTTTGCTGTGTTGTAATGGCATCGGGGGGATATCCCGAGGCGTATGAAAAAGGATTTGAGATCAATGGCATAGATGATGTTTCTGAAGAAGCTCTCGTCTTTCACAGTGGAACCAGGATGAGTGACGGCAAGCTGTTAACCAACGGCGGGCGTGTTCTCAGTGTGGTTGCAAAAGGGCCGGATCTTCGCGCTGCCATTGACGGATGTTATCGCGAAGTGGAAAAAATCTCGTTTGACATGGCCCGTTTTCGGCGCGATATCGGCGCCAAAGGACTCAATAGAACCTGATCAATCGGGCCGCAGGCATTGCCGTATGCATCACTCCGTAAACTTCTGCATAAAATGAAACACCAGCAGGTGAGCGTTTATTTTCTGTTGATCATTTTACCATTTTGGATGGTGGTGGTCGCACGGGCATCAATAATTGCCGACACTGAAAGCACCGACCCGTCAAAAGCAGAAATCCTGCTTGATGGTCTTGATGATGCCCGATTTGTGCGCCTGTCCGCACTCGATCACCTGTTTATTGTAGAAACAGGTCGCAACCGCATCATCAAAACAGATAAAAATGGGGTTCGGATTGATTCGGTCGGCCGTCTTGGTTCCGGTGATTATCAATTTGATTTGCCGGTTGCCATTGATCCAACCAACGAACTCAAAATATACATTGCTGATCGCAATAACAGGAGAATTCAGGTATTTGACCGGCGACTGCAGTACCTGTCGACCATCAGATTGCCTCATCGGACAGGACTGCCCTCGCGTTACCAGCCCATGAAACTGACGGTGGATTCGTCCGGGCGAATCTACTTTTTTGATGAGGACCGGCACGTTGTTTATCGCTTCGACAGCAATGGTCATTACGAACTGGATTTTGAGCTTTTCAGCGAAGAGGAGCGAATCACTCCGGTTTCCATGACGATTCTGGACGATGAGATCTGGGTGGCAGGCCGGCGCGGTGATCTTCTGCATCGGTTTACAACGCGTGGTTCCTATATCGGTTTCATTTATGCCCCGGAACCGGTCCGTGCGCTTCGCTCAAGTGGTGGGAATCTCTGGATGCTCGGAAACGAACGGGTTATCCGACTCAGCTCCGCTGGTAATGTGCTATTCGCTGAAAATCTACCGCGTACATTTTACTCCGTTACAGGTCAGCAACGGAGATTGCAGCAACAGCCTGCCGAATGGTTGAGTTTTGATATCGGGGACGACACGATCTACCTTCTGAGTTCAAATGTACTGGCAAGAATACCGAAGTAAGAATAATATTCCATAGCATACATTCAAAAGTTTTTTTTCTGGAAAATTATGAAGCAATCCTACACAACATGGCGCAATTATTTGCTAAATGATGATATTCCGTTTGCCGATAAAGCCTGGACCGTCTATCGGCACCAGCTGGAGCATCAACCGGTTTACCGGCGTTTTTCCGAACAGCTGGGGATGAATGACCTAAAGGGTGAGACGATCGGTTCAGGTAGCGGGAAAAAAGAGCATCAGCACCCGGCATTGATGAGTGGGATGGTTTCCGGCTACAACCCTGACGACATTCCACTCATCCCTATTCAGATTTTTCGGGATGCTGCAACCCGTGCCGACTATGTTGAAGACGCCGATATTCTGTTTAAAAGTAGTGGAACCACAGACATGCGGCAGAGCACGCACGAAATCGCAGATGCAAGACTCTATTTGGAATCGTGCTATCGCGGATTTTCCAAATTTTACAACCCGCAGGATTTTGTAATCCTGGCCTGGCTACCGGGCTATCGTGAAAATCCGAACTCCTCGCTAATAGCCATGATCGACCATTTCATACAGCTCGACAACACGGGGAAAAGTCGTTTTTTGCCACTCGATAAGCCGCTAAATGAGATCGAACTTCAAACGGAAACCCCCAATAACATCAATGTCAGGTACCTGAATACGCGCAGGCATCGCAGAACGGCCAGACTTTTGAACGCCGCAGAAAACGCAGATACCGAAGCTGCAAAGAATCGTCGGTTGATGCTCTTCGGGGCGGCATTCGGTCTTCTGGATCTGATTGATGCCGGTGTACCAAAACTGTCGAAAGATGCGATTATTGTGGAGACAGGCGGAATGAAAACGCATCGTCGCGAAATTACAAAGGAGGAACTTAGGCAGCGTCTTGCAGACGGTTTCGGCATCCCGCCCGGGTCGGTCCACTCGGAATATGGTATGACCGAAATGTGTAGCCAGGCCTGGGATAACGGGAAGGGAAGATTTCAATGCCCCCCCTGGTTGCGCGTTACCGTACGAAACCCTGAAAATCCCATGCAGGTTCAGCCGTCGGGCGAGGAGGGGCTTATCGGGGTGATGGATCTGGCCAATGTCCATTCCATCTCATTTTTTCTGACCCAGGATCGCGGGGTTGCATGGCCGGACGGCTCTTTTCAGGTTTTGGGGCGATGGGATCATGCCGAGTTGCGCGGCTGCAATTTTCTGATGGAGTGAATCACTTCAGCAAAGATTCAGCTTGGCAATGTGAGTACCGCTTGAGCTTCTGTACCTTAATATCTTTAGTTCAGACATGCCTTAAATTCAGACATGCCTTAAATTCAGACATGCCTTAAAGCGGAAATGCGTTGAAATGCAAGAAGACTTCGAAATAACGACCGTTATCGGAGCATGATGCAAAAATCTTTTGCTGACAGGATTGATCGCATCTGTGAGGGCGTACGTTCATGGCTTGACAACGAGGATGGCATACTTGATGCATCTGTTGAACGTACCGTCACGGGAAGGTTTTTTCCACAGCACGATGTGATGCATATGCTGGAGCAGGCCGATCGCACCATAACACCACAGGCACTGTCGTCGTGGGTTACGCGAGTCAGCACAAATGAAAAAGGAATTACCGGAATGGATAATTCCACGAATAAGGCCACCATATCAGACCAAAGCACAAACAGGACTACTCCTGTGAAACCAGTCACAAAAGTACTATGCCTGCATGCCGGCAATTTACCCATGGTGGGGTTGCAGGATATCATCGCTGCCTTGCTTTCCGGGGCGACCTATCACGGCAAACTGTCAAGCCATGATCCATGGCTGCTTGACGGACTGCTGCGTGTATTGAAAAAACGCCTCCCCGACCAGGTGGGGCACTGGTCTATTCGCCTTGAAGAACTGGATGCGATCAGAGCTGATGCTGTACTCTTTGCAGGATCACAGGCATCGGTCAATAAGGTGACAAAACGCATTGACGAATTGGGGCTCTCTGATGAACACGCGAGGTTACTCGCCAGAACCGCTCGCTTCTCCATTGCACGGTTAGAAGAAGATGATTTTAAGTCGGAAAAAGAGCACCTGAGCAAGAAACTCATAGAAGCCATGCTGCGCTATGAAGGAAAGGGGTGTCGGTCGGTAGCCCTGGTAGTTGCAGATCGGGTGCTGTCTGATTTTGCCGGTTATCTTCTGGAGGCAGCTGATGTATTTATCCGGTACAATCCGTCTTCACAGCTGAAAACCCCCGGAGTGACCTATTGGAAAAGTTATTTAAAGAGTACAGGTCGTGAAGTTTATGATCTGGGAGGGCATATTATCGCCGATGACCGCGATCTTATAGGAAAGGAAAATGTGATCTGCTGGATAAAGGGCTCTGACGTTGAGGTGACCAGATATGCAGAAAAATTCGGGCCCCAGCTGCAAAGTGTGTACGTGAATGCTGATCACGCTGCAATGACTAAAAAAGTTACACCTCGGCTGCTTGCATCAAAAGAAATTCGGCTTGAACCGCTGTCAGAAGCTCAGGCTCCACCTGTTGACTGGCGCCCCGATGGTGTGGATGTCCTTTCCTGGCTTCTGGGTCGCGGCAGTTCAATTGAAACGCCGGAATAAGTGTGACCATATCATCCGGTTCGGACATGAGAGCCCGAAACACCCTTCAATTACCCGAAAAAAAGCTGTATCTTCGACACCTGTAAGCCGGTTTTTAATCAATCTCATCCTGCAAGGCATCGATGCGAATGAGTTGGCAATCCGGAATCCGGCCGATAACCGTCCTAATCCATCAGATCTTCCGAAATGAGCGAGTACAAACCCGAAAATATTGAACCCAAATGGCAGAAATTCTGGTTGGAAAACAAGACTTTCCGCACCGATGACAATAACCGGGACCGACCGAAGTATTACGTTCTGGATATGTTTCCATATCCCAGCAGTGCCGGCCTGCATGTGGGTCATCCGGAAGGGTACACGGCAACCGACATCCTGGCCCGCTACAAACGGATGAAGGGATTCAATGTGCTGCACCCGATTGGATGGGACGCATTTGGGCTTCCCGCAGAGCAGTATGCCATCAAGACCGGGACCCATCCGTGTGAAACCACCAATCAGAATATTGACGGATTTAGACGACAGCTGCAGGCGCTCGGTTTCAGTTACGACTGGGATCGTGAGGTCAATACGACTGATCCAGACTATTTTCGCTGGACCCAGTGGATTTTCCTGAAATTGTACGAGCAGGGTCTGGCCTATGAAGCAAACGTGCCGGTGAACTGGTGCCCGGAGCTCGGAACGGTCCTGGCCAACGAGGAAGTGATCGACGGCAAGAGCGAGGTCGGCGGTTTTCCCGTAGAGCGTAAGCCGATGCGGCAGTGGATGCTAAAAATCACAGCCTATGCCGAGCGGCTGCTGGAAGATCTGGAAGAGCTGGACTGGCCTGAGTCCATCAAGGAAATGCAGCGCAACTGGATCGGCAAGTCGGTGGGTGCCAATGTAGTCTTTCCGCTGAAATCGGGTTCAGCAAAAGCTCGGGAATCCATTGAGGTCTTCACTACGCGTCCCGATACCTTGTTCGGAGCCACATATATGGTACTTGCTCCCGAGCACCCGCTGGTCGATCGCATCACCACGGATGAGCAGCAATCGGCGGTATCCGCTTATCGTGAAACGGCTGAAAAAAAGACCGATCTCGATCGGACTGATCTCAATAAGGATAAAACCGGTGTGTTTACAGGTGCGTTTGCTGTCAATCCGGTCAACAATGAAGAGATACCGGTTTGGATTGCCGATTATGTGATGATGTCTTATGGCACCGGTGCAATTATGGCTGTACCCGGACACGATGAGCGTGATTGGGAATTTGCAAGAAAATATGGGTTGCCGATCATCGAGGTGGTTAAGGGGGGAGACGTCACAAAAGAAGCCTATGTTGACTCGGAAGAAGGTATATGCGTAAACTCGGCCAATGATGAGGTCACTATTAATGACTTGCCGGTTCCGGATGCCAAGAGGGTGATAACCGAATGGCTTGAAAGGAAAAAACTGGGCAAGTATGCAGTCACCTATAAACTGCGCGACTGGCTTTTCTCCCGGCAGCGCTACTGGGGTGAGCCGTTTCCGGTAATTCATGTCGATGGCAAGCCCAAACCGCTGCCTGAGGACCATCTTCCTGTCACCCTTCCCGATATGGATGATTTTGAGCCTACAAAAACAGGGGAGCCGCCCCTGGCCAAGGCTACAGAATGGGTGAACACGACCGATCCGGAGACGGGCAGGCCGGCCGTTCGCGAAACCAATACCATGCCGCAGTGGGCCGGCTCATGCTGGTACTATCTGCGCTACATCAGTCCGGATTATGAACTGGGTCCGGTCGATCCGGAGATGGAGAAGTACTGGATGCCGGTGGATCTCTATGTCGGAGGAGCCGAGCATGCGGTGCTGCATCTGCTTTACGCCCGTTTCTGGCACAAGGTACTTTATGATATTGGAGCGGTCTCGACCAAAGAGCCGTTTCAGCGGCTGGTCAATCAGGGGATGATACTGGGTGAACTCGAGTTCACGGCATTTCAGGACGCCGATGGAAAATACGTTTCCGCTGACCGGAACGGGACGGGAGAGGGATTCGACAGTGTCAGGCTCGAGGAAAAGGATGTTGAAAAACGCGGAGACCGGTTTGTGATCAGGGGCACGGATACAGTCGTGGATGCGCGTTCATTCAAAATGTCGAAATCACGTGGCAATGTGATCAATCCGGATGATGTGGTAGCACAGTATGGAGCCGATGCACTCAGGCTTTATGAGATGTTCATGGGGCCACTGGAGCAGGTCAAGCCCTGGAGTATGCAAGGGGTGGAAGGGGTGTACCGGTTTCTCAAGCGGGTCTGGCGTTTGATAATGGATGAAGGATCCGGCAGTGTGAACGAAGCTGTCGCTCGTTCTGTAAACAGCGACGGTTCAGCTTCTGTGGAGCCCGATAGCATCCAGTTGAAAATTCTGCATGAGACCATAAAGAAAGTTACCGAAGATATTGAGGGGCACCGGTTCAATACCGCCATTTCGGCACTGATGATATTCACAAATGAAGCAATGAAGTGGCAAGTGCGTCCGGTTGAGGTGTTGAAACCCTTTCTGCTGATTCTTTCTCCGTTTGCACCCCATCTGGCCGAGGAGTTGTGGGAAAAACTCGGTGAGCTCACCAGGGCAATGGTGCAGGAAAGCGGCAATCCTGTCGACGATTCAATTGAAAAACCACGCAGGCCGAACCGGACCCTTGCCTATGAACCCTGGCCGGCATACGAAGAGGAGTTTCTGAAGGATGACAGCAAGACCTATGCCGTACAGGTGAATGGCAAGGTGCGCGGACAGATTGAGGTGCCGGCTGACCGTGCCTCGGACAAGGATTTTGTGCTTGATATCGCCCGAAATGATACGTCTGTTAACAGGCATCTGCAAAAAGGCCAGGTCGTCAAAGAAATTTTTGTACCTAATCGCGTAATCAATTTCGTGGTGAAATAATTCGCCGATCCATCCGGGATGTGCATTATTATGAGGACTTTGGAGGCTTAGTGGCAGGGATTGACTAACCGCGGCTCAACAAAAACTTCATCACCGGGATTCGTTTACACGACCGGGTTCTCTTCTGTTTCTTCCCGGTTTGTCTGTCAGATCATCTCCTAAATCCTCGCGGGCAACGGATGCTACTTGTTCGAGTTTCTCAACAATTTCAGGGTGATAATCAAACAAATTGTATCGCTCACCGGGGTCACGACGCAAGTCATAGAGTTCGGTGTCAAATGCATGATTATTATCTACCTCGCCGGGCATCCCGTCTTTACCAGGCTCAAATCCTTCATAGGTTCTCCCGGTATGGGCAAAAACCAATTTCCAGTCACCTTTTCTTACCGCCCGCAAGCTGTTTTCACCGTAATAGTAGTAGAATGTGTTGCGTGGATTTTCTTCAAAATTTCCCTTTAGCAAAGGGAACACGTTTACGCCATCAATTTTCTTCTCCGGAAGAGGCGCCTGGGCAATGAATGCAATGGTTGGAAGAAGGTCAATGGCGGAGGTTATTTTATTGCAGACCGTTCCGGGAGGAATGACGCCATCCCACTTCATCAGAGCCGGTACCCGCTGACCTCCTTCAAAAATATTGCCCTTCGCTTCACGCAGTCCCCCTGTACTGCCCGCGTGATTGCCATAATTAATCCACGGGCCGTTATCCGAAGTAAATATAACCAAAGTGTTTTCAGCAAGACCCAGTTCTTCCAGGGTCTGATTTATTTGACCGACACTCCAGTCTATTTCCATCATGACATCGCCGTACAAACCTTGTTCGGATTTTCCCTTGAATTTCTTTGATACAAAGAGTGGAACGTGGGGCTGGGGATGCGGCAGGTAAACAAAGAAGGGCTGATCCTGATTTCTTCGGATAAAATCAAGCGTTTTATTCGTAAAATCAACTGTGAAAGTTGTCTGGTCATCCGGTGTAACCGCTGGATTAATTATCTTCTCATTTTCAAAAAGCGGAAGATCCGGAAATCGGTCAGGGCCAGCCGGGTGATACGGCCACATATCATTGGAATACGGAATGCCATAGAATTCATCAAATCCATGCCGTGTGGGGAGAAATGGCGGGTGATGACCAAGATGCCATTTCCCGTAAACGGCGGTGGCATATCCTTGCTTCTTAAGAAGCGAGGCGATTGTTTCTTCATCTTCATGCAATCCGATGGTGGATGTATGGTTCAAGGCACCCGGAATGCCCACGCGGTTGGGATACGCTCCCGTAAGCAAACCGGCCCTTGAAGCGCTGCAAACGGCCTGTGGGGCATAAAAATGTGTGAAAAACATCCCCTCTTTTGCCATCTTATCCAGGTTTGGTGTTTCATAACCATACGCTCCCGTCATCGAAAGATCGCCAAACCCCATATCGTCTACATATATCAAAACGATGTTGGGTTTTTTCGGTAAGGGTGACCGGGCAGATTCTGACTGACATCCTGATAAAAAGAGAAAAACCGACAGCAATTTGGTTATCACAGGAATTTTATAATCAATAAACTTCAACATCTTGCAAAATTGTAAAATTGCTGAATTATACCTTTTATATAGACGACTGATTTGCGATGACAAGCATGCAAAAAAGGCCTGTTATATCATCCCTGCCACAAAAAGTCTGAAATCTGTGTCGTTAATTCGTTTAGCGGACTTACAACGACACTGTCTGCGACCGGATAGCTCTCTTTAACCGGTGCTGCAATAAACGTAAGATCAGCCTGAATATCCTTAAGCGCATTTTTATTTCCGGAGCTCAGCTTTGGTTTCAGGGATGGGCGGCATTCAATTGCGACAACCATGGATCCGGATTCAATAATGATATCAACCTCATTTCCATAACTTGACCGATAGAAATACAGATTCAGATTTGGAAAATGAGAGCGCAGATGCATAAGTACAACAGACTCCCATAGTGATGCCCAGACGGGGTGTCCATAAGCGGCATCAAAATTGGAAAGCTGCAGCAGGGCGCAGGTAATGCCAGGATCGGAGATATAAATTTTTGGCGATTTTACCAGCCTCTTGTTTGATTTGCCGTGCCATGCATTGAGCTGGCTGACCATGTACATTTTGTCAAGTACATCAATATAGTTGCGGATGGTGTTGTGACTAACCTCCAGAGAAGTTCCAATTTTACTGTAATTGACTGTTTGACCATTGCTATTGGCAAGCATGGGGAGCAGCCGGCGCATGGTGCGGTGAGTAATGCCGGCGAACTGCGGCAGCTCTCTCTGGAGAAAGGAGTTGATGTACTCAAGGCGCCACTCCATAGAATCATTATCACTGTCTGCCATGAGTGCCGGGTAGTAACCACCGCGAGTCAGATAGGTCTCAAGTGAAGTTTTTTCACTGACCTCCATATAAAGTAGTGGTGGTAAATGTATGTAATTTACGTAACCATAAAGTGCATTTGTATCCTGATTCAGCAGCTCTTTTGATGCCGATCCCAGTAATAGATACATTCCGGGCCGTTTTTTTTCATCTACCGTTCTTTTCAGAACAGTAAAGAGTTCAGGTACATAATGTATCCCGTCGATGCAGACCAACTTGTCCAGTTGAGCTTCAAAAAACCACTCCGGATCATCCAGCTTTTGGAGGTCGGACGGAAGCTCCAGATTCAGATATATCGTCTCCCTTCCACGGATTTTGGACAGCAATTGACTGGCAAGCAGTGATTTGCCACTGTGTCGTGGGCCGGTAACAACCGTGACCGGTTTGGTCTGCAGGGATCGCGCAATCTCTTTTTCAATAATTCTTGGGAAATAGTCCATAGCCACCCCTGAGGTTTGTAAAGGTTTTTTACATATTGCACAATGATATTCCGGAATCCAATTGTTATTGTCAAGTAGAAAATAAATTCGTTTTTTTTAAAATCGTCCGGGTCTTCTGGAAAACGGACCAACTCTCCCTTGCAATCAGACAGGCTGAGTCTTAGTCAGATTTTTTAATGGTTTCACTATAAGCTTTCCTGCAAAAACTGATCATATCACCGATTTTATCATCATCGTCAATGATACGGGGCATTTTGGTTTGGGCATGCAGAGCCTGGTGTTTCTCGCGCCACTTGTACATGGCTTCCTTTGTCAGATTAAGGATAACGGGCGGATGTATTCCCATACTCTCCCGGCGATTGTGGTAGTGTCTGTTAATATCCCGCAAGTTTTTATCCAGCAAATCAGTGAATTTTTCCACGTTCTCCGGTTGATCCACCCACTGGATAAACCAGTAATGTCTTGGCGCTCCAATTTCAGGGTCGATAATACCACCCATGGCAAATACGGAAAATGTTGCATCGATCTGTTCAGCGGTAGCTTCCAGTGCGGATTGCGCTTCGTGAGACTCAACAGCTTCTCCGAAACGGTCAAATATTTCGGAAACCCGTCCAACGACCTGGATACGCGGCTGGTCCAAGTCGGTAAATTCGATTACATCGTTGATCATGTATCGAAACAGGCCGGAATTGCTGCTGACAACCAGGGAGTAGGGCACGCCTTTTTTCACTTCCCATGTTGGTACTGTTTTCTGCCCCTGCAGATCATCTTTGTGTTCTTTAGGATTTGGAATCCACTCGTAAAAGACTCCATTGTCTACTATCAGCTGCAGATCAGAGCGTTTGAGGTCGTCACTGAATGCGAAATACGACTCGGAGGCGCCGTAGTTCTCAATGTAATCCATGTCAAGCCCCTCAAGCAGCTTGTCAAAATAGGGCTTGTAGGTATTCAGGGCTTCACCCCCGCAGATTAGGAGTTTAAGATTGGGCCAGATCTCCCTTATGTGCTTTTTCCCGGTGATTTCAAGGGCACGCTGGAAAAAACGAAGCGCCCAGGATGGTATGGCCACAATCTTGCGCACATCGGATTTGACCGCCATATCCAGAGTACGATCAAATTTCTCGGTCCATTCCTCTCTGATCATGGTTTGCGGAGATCTGACCTGGAAAAGTGAAAGCCATCCAGGCGAAAGCTTGGCCAGATAGGCGCTGATCTCTCCAAGCCGAATATTCGATTTGGGATCAAGACGTTCTATGTTTCCGGGCAGGCTCACATGACTGCCCATAAAGAAATGGAGAAAATTCGGATTTTGCTTAATGTATGAGAGGATTACCTTGCGCATGAAGCGCTGATCACTTCGCAGACGGTCTTCACTCAGGGGGATGTGCTTGCCCTTGCCTGTGGTTCCGGCAGAAACGGCAAAATTTTGAATTTTGCTGGGCCAAAGCAGGTTTTGCTCTCCTTTCTTCAACCGTTCAATGTAAGGTTCGATTTCATCATACGAGACCATCGGAACTTTTTCTGCATACTCCTCATAGTCCGATATATCCGAAAAATTATATTTTTTTCCATACTCGGTTTGCGCTCCTTTGCGAAGCATACGGGCCAGAACTTTACTCTGTGCTGATTCAACAGATGCAGGCATGGGATGTGTTTAGGAAGACTGTTTTCGCTCGGATATGGGCGTCCATGGCAGGTTCTTTTTACCCACATAGAGTTGACGGGGGCGAATAAGCCGGTTATTTGCTGCCTGCTCGATGTAATGGGCAGTCCATCCGGTAATACGGCTCATGGCGAAAATACAGGTAAAGAGATCCGTTTTAATTCCCATTGAGTAATAAACGGTAGCGGAGAAGAAATCAACATTGGGATCGATACCCTTCTCCTCTTTCATGACATTCACGATTTTTTCCGACCATTCATACAGGTAGACACTGTCGGTTTCTTCCGCCAGATCTTTAGCCATGGTTTTCAGATGTTTTGCCCTGGGATCGACAGTGCGATAGACGCGGTGACCGAATCCCATTACTTTCTTTCGCTCGGCGAGCCGCTCTCTGATGTATGCCTCGACATCGGCATCTTTGTCAAGTTTCAGCAGCATGTTCATAACGGCGGTATTGGCACCTCCGTGGAGCGGTCCTTTCAGCGAGCCAATGGCACCGGTGATTGCGGAGTAGATATCCGATTGAGTCGAGCAGATGGCACGAGCAGTAAAGGTTGATGCGTTCATTCCATGTTCAGCGTGCATGATCAGACAAATATCCATTGTTTTTTCCGCACTTTCCCCTGGTCGCTCTCCATTGAGCATATAAAGGAAGTTATAAGCAGTACTTCCTTCATTCAGAGGGGCAATAAACTCCTTGCCGTCTCTGATCCGCTGAAAACCGGCAATGATAGAAGGCATTTTGGCAGTCATCCGGATCGACTTGCGCATATTTGCTTCAAAATCATCAAGAGTAGCTTCTTCGTCAAAATCTGCAAGCATGGAAGTGGCGGTACGAAGCACCGACATGGGTTCGGCATCCTTGCTGGTATTATGTAGATAATTGATAACTGCCTGGGGCAGTTTGCGTTCTGCTATCAGTTTCTTTTTCAGATCTTCGAGCTCTTCTGATGTCGGCAAACGGTCATTCCACAGAAGAAATGCAACTTCTTCAAATGAGGAGTTCTCTGCGAGTGTATCAATGTTGTATCCTGAATAGATCAGGTCGCCTTTTTCGCCGTCGATCGCACTTTTGGTGGATGAAAAAGCTACTATTCCTTCCAAACCCCGATTGATGTAAGGATATTTATCTGTATCAATGTTTTCATGAAGTTGCTTGCTCATAAATGCTCCGTATTTCGCAAATGATTGTCAGTTGTTTCGATCTACAGTCTGTGTGGTATAGAAAAAACAGAACGTAAAAAAATTATCTTTGACCAGCACAGAAACGTTTGATAGTTGGTTTCCAAGAAGTAACATTTTTGATTCCCATGCGGTTCATTCTATTATAAAAAATTATTCACCGCATCAGTCGTTGGGGAGAACACGTTGAAATCAATACGGCATTCCGCGATGGTTTATACTTAATAATATGCCCGTTACCAGCGAACATATGAATCAGAACCGCACCCCGTCGATTCCAATAAAGATAATAAGCATTATCGCCATAAGTTTCACCTCTTTATGGAATTCCGAAAAAAAACTTACGTGTCCAAATATAAATATTGTATGAATTATAGATACTTTGTAATTTGTTAGGTGCCTGCTATTTATACTGTAAATAACAGGTCTTTTTCATCCAAAATAGATCGGTTCGAATATGAAAGCCATAAATAACGAAGGGGTTAACCAGGATTTTGGTTTTGGCGTTTCCGAACTGGAAAAACTCATCGCATTTTATATTGAAATATACGAGGAAAGTTCCGCATATTATCTGGCGACCCGATTGCAGAAAGAGCATTGGGAAGTAAATATAATGCCCACCGGATCCTGCTGGATTCTCCTCGCACATGCACTGGTCACACCGGACCATCAGACATTGAATGATCTGTGTGACTATTTGTCGGATCTGTCTGAGTTCTATGGCGGATCTTTCAAGAGGTGGGAGCTGGATTCACTCTTGAAATAATACATGGCAGAAAAAAGAAGTCCTTCGCGCAGTTTTTCAGACCTCGTTGAAATTATGGCGATTCTCCGGAAGGAGTGTCCGTGGGATCGTCAGCAGACACATGCGTCCATCAAGGATCTGATGGTCGAGGAGCTTTATGAAGCGATCGAAGCGATCGATAGCGATGATCCGGAGGAGCTAAGAAAGGAACTGGGAGATCTCCTGCTTCATGTGATTTTTCATACCGAAATTGCAAGGGAGTCGGGCCGTTTTGACATTGGCGATGTAATATATGGCATTCAGGAAAAGCTGATTCGCCGTCATCCGCATGTTTTTTCAGACACACTTGCAAATGATACCAAAACGGTTGTCCGAAATTGGGAAGATCTGAAGATGAAAGAAGGGGAGCGCAATTCCGTACTGCAGGGCGTTCCAGATACCTTGCCGGCTCTGATCAAGGCTCAGCGAATGCAGGAGAAGGCGGCCGCTGTTGGATTTGACTGGCAGGAATGGGAGCAGGCATGGCCAAAACTGATAGAGGAGCTTGATGAATTTCGTCAGGTGGCAAAAGAAGGTAGCGAGAAAGACAAAGCGGAGGAATTCGGCGATCTGTTGTTTTCTTTGGTGAATGTGGGCCGATTGGCGGGAATGAATGCCGAGGATTGTCTGCGTCTGACCAATCGTAAATTCAGGTTTCGTTTTCAGCACATCGAAAAAGTTCTTGCCGAACGCGGAAAGCTGCCCAAAGACGCCACACTGGAAGAGATGGATGAAATATGGGAGGCGGCCAAAGAGCTGGAAAACAGCTAGTGCAAGAAAAAATCAGATCAGCGCTGTGATGCCGGTTCATCGATACCATCCCGAATCATACGCATGGTCTGCATCTCCTGCTTTTGAGCAGCCGGGAAGAGGATATTGTTAAGTATCAGCCGGTAGCCCGGACTGTTGGGAAACAGTTCGAGTTCGGTAGGCGGATCACCGACCCGGTGTGTATAATCTTCCGGATCATGACCACCGTAAAACGTGAAAAATCCCTCGCCAAGATTTCCATGAATATATTTCGCCTCATCACGTCCGGGTGACTGTGCAAGGATAACCACATTACTTTTGATGGTTTCCTTGCGAAAAGCGGTAGTCTGTCCGTAAAAGCCCTTGATGCTGCTTACATGGTTCTGGGTGAGCATGGCCGGCACAGGATCCCACTTGGCTGAAAAATTGAAGAGGGTGAAGTAGTCCATCTCCTCGTCCACCTCGGCCATCCTCTGCTGAACATTCAGTATATCTATGTTGCCGTGGCGGTATTCGGCTGGATCGAGGGTAACTTCAAAATTTTCGAATGCCAGGGTGTTGCTGTAATCCAGTTTTTCATTGGCATCCGGGTCAGCAGGATCTCCATCAAACTGAGTCGGTACAATATCGACTTCCATGGCCGACAATGCGATGTCAAAGGTATCGGTACCCGAGCACATGGCAAAAAGAAATCCGCCTTCGTATATAAATTCCCGAATGGTCCGGACCACCGCTTTTTTCATCTCTGAAACCTTGTCAAAACCCATTTCCGCCGACATCTCTTCCAGGTCGCGAACCTGACGGATGTACCAGGGCTGATTGCGATAGGCAGCCCAGAACTTACCGTGCTGCCCGGTAAAATCCTCGTGATGCAGGTGCAGCCAGTCGAACTCGTCCAGAGCGCCTTCCAGAACTTCTTTATTGTAGATGGTTTCATACGGAACTTCGGCGTACGTGAGTGCAAGTGTAACGGCGTCGTCCCAGGGCAGGGCATGGTCGGGTGTATATACCGCGATACTCGGCGCCTTTTCGAGTTCTACAACAGACATGTTTACATTGGGCTGCTCAACCTCCTCGATGATCTGTCGTGCCCGGGTTGCCGGTATCTGCTCAACTGAGACACCACGCACTCTGCTATTATGTACCATTTCGTCTGTATGCGGTGCCATAAAGCTTCCGCCACGGTAGTTCAGCAGCCACTTGCCGGTATTGCCATCAAGGAGATGTTGGAACATAACACCATAGGCCTTGAGATGGTTGCGCTGTCCGTCATCCATGGGAATCAGGACATAGCCGGATTGTGCCTGTACGCCGGCTGCCAGAATTAGTGGCAAAAATGTCGGCAAAAGCAATACTGTAAGGATGAACGAGAGATATGAATTTTTAGAGCCGGTTTTGATCATTGTAATTCTCGATTTTCTGATTGACAGAAGATGCATGGTGTGCGTGTTAAATCTCTCGCTCAAGCCGTTCCAGTTCGCGGATCCTGTTTCTGGCGATATCAGAGTAATACCCATCCGGATAGCGTAACAGCAGTTCTTCATAGAAACCGGTGATTCCTTCAGCGCTTAGGAGCATCCGGCCGGGACCTTCCACTCCTCCATAAAACCGTTCTTCCGCGGAAAGCGGATAGGCCAGAAGTCCGGCCGGAACCAGACCGTCGGCGGATCTGTTTTTCTCCGTATCGCGCTGCTGCATGATGAAGACAACCTCAGCCAGACGTGCACGCTCCCATAGCAGACGCTCACCGGCAGCCTGTTGTACGGTTGGACGGCTGGTGTGTCGGTCAACAACGTGGAAAGCCAATTCCGGATGAACTCTGCGTAAAGTGCGCGTAAGCAACAGGATTGATTCATTGTGAAGGGGAGAAGCGACAGGTTCGTCAAGCACCGGAGTCAGCAAGTCAGCTGCCTTGGTATAGTGTCCCGTGTCATAGAAATAACGAGCCTGTGCATATCGTTTGATTTCAGCGTTATCATTTTCCTCATCCTGACCCTGCTGGATCATGTATCTGAGCTGAAGCGCATTGTTTGCATACCAGGAGTGATTTTGACGTTCAAGGGATCGGAGCTGAAGTCGGGCGTACGTAAAATCACTGTTATAAAAATCGCCGAGGCCAAGATAATATCGACTCTTATCGGCTATTGCATTGCTGCCGGCGATGCGATTGCTTCGATTGAATGAAACCCGTGCCATGGTAAAATCACCCCTGAACAGAAGGATACGACCATCAATATAGTGAATCAGGGCCTGTTCGGATTCATCGCGGGCGATTTGTTCCATTTTCTTTTTATAGATTTCCGCCCGGTCCGGATCTTTGAGATGATCAAGAGCAAGCTCGGACTGAATAACGAGCGTCTGCATCAGTCTGTCGTATCGCGGATAACGATTGGTCAGTTGCTCTATGGCACGAAATGCTTTGTAATAGAGTGAATCGGCTGCACCATCAAAATCGAGGTTGCGGTCCACCATATAGCCGGCCCAGTCCTGATAACAGCGTGACAACTCTTCATAACTGCGAGGCGTCAGCGGATGGGCTTCCAGCTCCAGATAGTAGGAAAAAGCCTGTTCAGCTAATTCAAATTCATTTCGGCTTCTGAGATCACGTCCCAATCGAAAGACGGCATGGTGTTCGTTGTTGGTATAGCGTTCCAGAGTGCGGGCGGCGGCAAGTGCCCGGCGGTACAGGCCGCGTTCCATATTCAGCCAGATCAGAAAATCACGATATGCAACATCAGTGTCGCTGCCGGGCCGACGCGTGCCGAGTCTCTCTTCCGTCAGTAAAATAGCTGTATCGTAAAGCCGTTGCTCATCGTAGTTGAGAAGTTGTCGCTGGATGAGGCTTGTGCGGCGGTGGTCATAGTCAATGATATCAAGATACTCTTCCATGGCCGGTTCAAAATCTGCTACAGCCAGATAGTTGTTGGCAATCTCGAATGTAAACAGACTCGGATCGGCCAATTCATTTCGGGCCATTTTGTAGATATCGATGGCCTCCCGGTACAGCCGGCGCTGATTCATGGTTTCAGCCACTCTGCGATAGGCATGTGCATTTTCAGGATGCTGTTTGATTACTTCACGCCAGGTCTGAAGTGCCTGGTCTCTTTCTCCGGAGATATCAAAGATTTCACCAAGTTTAACCCGTGTGTTGATGTCGGTACCCGAGCGGTCCAATCGCTCTTTTGTGATGCGAATGGCCTCATCGTAACGCTTGAGGTTGACCAAAGCGGTTATCGCACGATCATACACGGCAAATGAACGCGGATTCTCGATCATCATCCGCTCAAATATCTCGAATGCCTCTTCAAATTTGCCTTCCCGCAACAGTTCATTTCCCAGTGAATATTCACCCGTACCGGTTTGTGCTTTAAGTGGTGCCGTGAAGATCACCAGCATAGTGCAGATACAGAGTAAAAACAGATTGAACGTGCGGAGATGGTCCATTTTGGTGCTATAATTTATTGTCAACTCATGCAACATAAACCCGGTTTATTTCAGAGGTCAAAATATTCCGGGTGCCTGTTCAAAGGGTGTAACGATCCCGGGTACAACCTTATTGACCTCGCGATAGAATCGATAAAGCGGGAAACCAACCACATTGTAGTAATCTCCGTTGATACGCTCGACAAATAGTGCACCCAGATCATCCTGAATGCCATACGCTCCTGCCTTATCCAGGGGGCTTCCGCTCTCGACATAAGCGGCTATCTCAGTCTGGTCAAGTTTGCCAAAAGTGACGTCAGTGCGCTCGTGGAATGCATGATGTTGAAATGAATCTGCCAATGCGGGTGCAGCTGGATCGGCAAGTCTTTGCCGGAAATCACCGATTCGGAAGACCAATGCCACTCCGGTGTATACCTGATGTGTTTGTCCGCTCAGGGACCGAAGCATGTCGACGGCCTGATCCGGACTCGCGGGTTTGCCCAGAATCTCATTATCCAGAACCACGATCGTATCCGCGCCAATGACAAGAATGTTGTCATTTATGTCGGCAATTTCGGGACGTCCGGTTACAATCCGTGCTTTTTGAAGGGACAGCGACTGAACCGCATCAGCCGGGTCCGAATTTGGTGCGATGTCTTCTCCGATATCGGCCGGAACCACAGTGAAAGACAGACCAATTTGCTGGAGAAGAAGACGTCTTCTTGGACTTGCCGAAGCAAGTACGATTCTGGTTTCGCTCATCCGTTTCGTTGATTTCTTTTCTACAAAGCATTAAACATACAAAAAAACGCGACAATTCCTCTTGTAATTGTTGATAATCCATGACTTGACCTGTCCTGGCGGCAAGATCCCGTTTTAGCGGGTTTCGGCTTGACTCCGGGCTGTTGTAATAATTTGATTGATTCGGTTGCAGTCCTTATGGTCATAAGCGATATGTGGCGTGTATAATTATTAGTCGTGGCCCGCTGCCCGCTGTGGCACTCTGTTTGTCTCGTTCACTTTTAATGGCAAAAATTCGTATTGTTACCGGTGATATCATTTTGGAAACAGGAACCGGTAACCATGACAGCAGCATCGGAATATCAGAAGTGGGCACGCAGAATCCGCGAGTCGGATGAAAAGGCGTTTCATGACCTCTTCACAGATTCATATCAACCGCTTATGCAATACACCCTTAATTTCGTTAAAGATACCGATGTCGCCCGGGACATACTTCAGGAGGTATATGTTCATTTGTGGGACATTAGGGACAGACTGGATGATCAGAAGTCACTTAAAGCGCTGTTGTACCGCATGGTTAAGAATCGCAGTATTAACTACATCAGGTCACAGCGGTCCGTTCGACTTGATGATATCGCTCTATCCGAACAGCCAAGTGTGAATATGAGTGAAGTTGCATCCGACGCGGAACTGGACGAACAGCTTGAGCAGCAGCTTGTCTACTGGATAGAGGAGCTGCCATCCCGACAGCGCGAAGCTTTTGAATTGAGCCGTTTTGAAGGACTTGACCATAACGAAATTGCTGATGTCATGGAGTGTGCGCCGCGCACTGTGAACAATCATATTGTAAGTGCGCTAAACTCACTGCGCAAACAGTTGGAAAATTGGAAAGCCGAACGTGAGCTTTGAAATGAAAAAAAACAGACTGGATCCTGAAATTCTGAATCAATTTTCCGGTGAGGAGCAGGAAGAGGTTCAACGCCTGTGGAAATTGGCCCGGCGGCGTGAATCTTTAACCGCACCGGCAGATCATGTGGATCTGGATGCAGAGTGGAGTCGGCTTCAAAGCTGTATACAAAGCAGAAAACACCGAACAGCGGATGAAACCGGCAAATCAAATTTCGCTGATAAAGCAGATAAAATTGATGTTGAAACAGGTGTGGATCCGGCTGCTGATGGTAAAAAGACCATAACCCGGCCAACCCTGAAAATTCAGCC
>SKXL01000241.1 GCA_007128425.1 Balneolales bacterium
CGGAACATGACGGTTGACAGAAGAGAATGACAGACAAGGATTTTGAAAATATGGACATGGACCGCTACCTGAATGATCCGGAATACAGAAGGAAAATGGCAAAGCACCGAAACAGCCCCGCCTCTGACCAGGCAGAGAGTGGTTCTGGAAAAGGAGATCCATCTTCCGGCAAAAGCAGAACGGCCAGGTATTCCTCCCGCGGATCCTCATCGGACATCGAATGGTGGCAAATATTTGGTGTTTTCGGCGGCATTATTTTAATCTTCTTCTTTATTGGAGTAATCTCTTTTTTCTTCCTTGCAACAGGACTTCCTTCCATCGAAGAGTTGGAAAACCCTCAGACCGACATGGCCAGTTTTGTCGTCAGCAGGGACGGGCAGGTACTTGACAAGTACTTCACCGAGAACCGCACTTATATACGCTACCAGGATATTTCCCAGAATGTGATCGATGCGCTTGTGGCCACGGAGGATCATCGTTTCTACAACCATTGGGGAATAGACATGTACCGTACGCTCGCCATCCCCTATCATCTTATGCGCGGAAATCCGCAGGGTGGCTCCACCATATCGCAGCAGCTCGCTCGCAACCTGTACCGGTCCATCGGCCGCGAAGTAAGTGTGACCAGAAAATTGCGTGAAATCATTACGGCGATTCAGATCGAACAGAATTATACAAAGCAGGAAATTATTGAGATGTATCTGAATACGGTGGAGTTCAGCAACAGTGCTTTCGGAATCGAATCGGCTTCCCATACCCATTTTAACAAACCTGCAAGTGATCTGACGGTACCCGAATCTGCCACTCTTATCGGCAGCCTCCAGGCTGTTTCTGCACTCAACCCCCGCACCAGACCCGAACGCTCTGTACAAAGAAGAAACGTGGTGCTGTCTCAGATGGCTCGCCATGGTTTCATCACCTCCGATGAATTTGCACAATACCGCTCAACTCCGATTGAGCTGGATTACAACCCCCCATTCCGGACCGGACGAGAGAGCCGTTATTTTGGCCAGTATGTCCGTCAGCAAATCCAGGGTTGGGCAAATGAAAACGGGTACGATCTGTACAGGGACGGACTGGTCATCCACACTACGATAGACTCCCGCATGCAGCGCTACGCAGAGGAAGCACTTAAAGCGCAGCTGGAGCGTCATCAACAGAGTTTTGAGGAAGAATGGACCACCCCTGGAAGCAACAGGTACATGGACAAGCTATGGACCCGGCATCCGGGTTTTCTGGACAGCTTTTTGGAGGAAACCAGGCGCTACGACCAGTACCGTAGTGAGAACAGGGGCAATCGTGCTGAAATTCTTGAAATGCTGAAAACCGATGAGGCATTTGTAGATTCCGTGAAACGCGCCCGGGCGCGTTTGGAAGCCGGTTTTGTGGCAATTGATCCCTCCAACGGAAATATTCTTGCCTGGGTAGGTGGATCGGATTACAGCTCGATCCAGCGAGATAATGTCCATCAGCTGCGCCGCCAGACCGGTTCCACTTTCAAGCCCTTTGTCTATGCTGTTGCCATTGACAACGGATACAGACCCTATCACCGGTTCTCAAAGTATCCGGTCAACTTTTTTGACGTGAGTGGTGATCGCTGGTCGCCAAGAGACCCGGTCATCCCAAGCGGTCCGGAGTTGATCACCCTGCGAGAAAGCATCGGGCGAAGCCTCAACAATGTGACAGTGCGACTGCTGCCCGAGCTTGCCGGCGCTCCCGGCACCAACAGACTTGAGGATCTTCGTCCGGCCGGGATAAAAATTGCTGACTTTGCACACCGAATGGGCATGAACAAAACGCCCATTGCCACAAATCCTGCTATTGCACTGGGAACAGCCCATTCCAGTCTTCTCGAACTAACCAGTGCCTACACTACTTTTGCCAATATGGGTGTGCACATTGAACCGTACGCTGTCACAAGAATTGAGGATGCAGAGGGAAATGTTCTTCAGGAATTCCGGTCTGAAAAGCAGCAGGAAGTGATCAGTCCGGAGACCGCATATATAATGATCGATATGATGCGGGGTGTGATCCGTGGCGGACAGGGCTGGGTGGGAACCGGCAACCGGCTGAACTGGATGTTCAATATATCACAGGATATTGCCGGCAAGACCGGCACTACCCAGAACAGTGCCGACAATTGGTTTGTGGCCATGATGCCACACATTGTGGCCGGTGCCTGGGTTGGTGGTGAAGATCGCCGTATAATTTTCCCTCAGGGTACACAAGTGGGACAAGGCGCCCGAACAGCACTGCCCATAGTTGGACAATTTATTCAAAGCTGTTCCAATGATCCTAATGTCCCCTGGAGCAGAGATGCTTTCGAACAGCCTCAGGGCTTTATAATGGAGCAGCCACCGGAAGAACGAGACTCAGAGCCAACGCGTCCAAGCAGAATCAGCTGGTAGATCCCTTTGCCACTTTAATGCGGTTTTTAACAATACGCAGCTCGCGTTTTGCCCTTTTGTGCTCATCCGTGAATATCTTCATCTTTCTGATTTCGGCTTCGAGCTCTATTTGTTTTGCCAGCTCCGAAGCGGTGTCGATACTTTCTGTAGCAATGGCCTCCTCTGCCATAACAATCACATGATTATCCTTGATTTCGGTGAATCCACCACTAATGGCATAGTTCTTATCCGGCTTATCGGCAACTTTGACAACAAGTTTGCCTACATCCAGAATGGAAACCAGTGGCGAGTGATCCTTTCGCACTTCAAAGCCGCCTTCTATGCCCGGCAATTGAATACCTTCGACTTCCCCTTCAAATACAGGTCCAACGGGTGTTAAAACGTGAGCTTTCATTCGAATGATGTTTCAAATTGATCCGGTTGCAGTTGTTTGCTCTATTCCTCTTCCTTGAGCATTTTTTCACCGCGTTCAATAGCCTCTTCTATGCTGCCGACAAGAAAGAATGCATTTTCAGGCAGATGATCCAGCTCGCCATCCACAATCTGTTTGAATCCTTTGATGGTATCTTCAATTTTCACAAACTTTCCGTCAAGCCCGGTGAACTGAGAGGCAACAAAGAAAGGCTGACTGAGGAACCGTTGCACCCTTCGGGCCCTGGCTACGGTCAGTTTATCCTCGTCAGATAATTCATCCATACCGAGAATGGCAATGATATCCTGAAGCTCTTTGTAGCGTTGAAGCAACTCCTTGACACTCTGAGCTGCGTCGTAATGCTCCTGACCTATGATGCGTGGATCCAGAATTCTTGATGTGGAATCAAGTGGATCCACAGCCGGGTATATACCCAGCGACGCGATCTGTCTGGAAAGTACGGTCGTTGCATCAAGGTGGGAAAATGTCGTGGCGGGTGCAGGGTCGGTAAGGTCATCTGCAGGTACATATATCGCCTGAACCGAGGTGATTGAGCCTTCCCTGGTGGATGTGATTCTCTCCTGAAGATCTCCCATCTCTGAGGCTAGTGTCGGTTGATATCCCACCGCAGAGGGCATTCTCCCCAGCAGCGCAGACACTTCAGATCCTGCCTGAGTGAAACGGAATATATTGTCGACAAAAAGCAGGATGTCCTTGCTGACCTGATCACGGAAATACTCGGCGATCGTCAACCCTGAAAGTGCAACCCTTGCACGCGCACCGGGAGGTTCGTTCATCTGTCCGAAAACCAGTGTAGCCTGGGAGGTTTTCAGCGCTTCAGGATCAACCTTATCAAGATTCCAGTTTCCACTTTCCTCAAACTCTTTTTTAAACTCCTCACCATAATTTATGACGCCCGACTCAATAAATTCTCGAAGCAGATCATTTCCTTCCCTTGTTCGCTCACCCACACCCGCGAATACGGACAATCCACCGTGCTGCTTGGCGATATTATTGATTAACTCCTGGATGAGGACCGTCTTGCCGACACCGGCACCGCCAAACAGGCCGATTTTCCCCCCCTTGGCATAGGGGCACAGCAGGTCGATCACCTTGATTCCAGTCTCAAGCATCTCTGAGGATGTAGATAAATCCTCGAACTTCGGTGCCGGCCTGTGAATGGGATATCGCTCTTTGCCCTCCGGTTGCTTGATTCCATCAATGGCATCACCAATAATGTTAAAAAGCCTTCCTCTGACATCCTCTCCAATCGGCATGGATATTGTCGTACCAAGGTCCAGTACTTCCGTTTCCCGAATGAGACCGTCAGTAGAGTCCATGGCGACCGTGCGTACCCGATTTTCACCGAGATGCTGGGCCACTTCAAGAATAAGATCCTGAAATCCTTCACGTTCAACTTTCAATGCATTGAGAATAGGTGGAAGATTACCCTCTGTAAAATCAACATCCACTACAGGTCCAATGATTTGTGCTATGCTCCCTTTATTCATCTCAAAGACTTTATGGTTAAAAATATTCAAGTAAATTTGTCCGGCAAGTATGCCCGACGTTGCAATCTGCAGAAATTACCAAATACCAATGCAAAACAAAACATGAATTGCAATGAAATTGCTTTTTTTTGGCTTCACAATCCTGATCTTGGCACGTATTTCTGAAAGCACCCGAACAACACTTCATTCTCTCCTTTCATTTTTATATCACTTAATTATTATCAAAAAAATCCTTACTTTTTCAAGTATTTGAACATTAACCAGAAACAGCAGAAATCAAGCTTTGGAACAAACTCTTACAGCGCGTCAAGCCAGTGTTAATGCACTGAATTATTTCGAAGAATTCAAGAAAACGGATTCGAAGATACTGAATAAGCTGGAGGGTCAGGATCGCCAGCAGGCCAATGAATATGTGCAAGGCATTCTGAGACGCAGAAGCTACCTTGACTTTTTGATCTCACGCTACAGTGCCGTTGCTGTGGATGAAATGAATCTTCAGTTTAAAAATATCCTGCGGATCGGGCTTTATGACCTGCTTTTCATGGATGGAACACCTGATTATGCCGCTGTTAATGAAGCCGTTGAGCTGGCAAAGACCATGGGTGGATCCCGCAGCGGAGACCTGATGAACGCCATCCTGCGACGGGTACAACGTGACATGCCCAACATGCCCAGACCCGATTTTGAAGACCGCAACAAGCTCATCGCCACGACATTTTCTCACCCTGAATGGCTTGTTAAACGTTGGGTTGCCCGCTTCGGTGAGCGCGAGGCATTCAAGCTAATGCAACACAACAATCAAAACCCATCCTATTATCTTCGAATGAATGGTCTGAAGACCAACGATCAGAATTTCAGACTTCGCCTTTCCAAAGCGGATATTGATTTTGAAGAGAGCAATTGGCTTCCAGGATATTACAAAGTGAGTACGCTTCAAAAAATCCGGTCCAAAGGCTGGTTTCAGAAAGGTTTTGCCCAGGTGCAGGATATTGCTGCCGGTTTTGCACCCATCATCCTCAATCCGCAACCCGGCGAGGATGTCTATGACTTGTGCGCAGCTCCCGGCACCAAAACCATCATGCTTTGTGACCTTATGAACAATCAGGGCAGTATTCTCGCCGTCGACATCTCAGCCGAACGCATTTCCATGATAGCTGAAAATGTCACCAATTACGGAGCAGAAATCGTCAAGGTGCAGCGGGCCGATATTACTTCAGAGCGGTTCAAATTAGTGGATGCTGTACTTCTTGATGCCCCCTGTACCGGAACCGGGGTACTCTCCAAACGTGCTGACCTGCGCTGGCGTCGTTCTGAAAAAGACCTCGAAGAGTTCTCATCACAACAAGATGAACTGCTTGATGCAGCGGCTAATATGGTCAAGCGAGGGGGGCGCCTTGTCTATTCTACATGCTCTATCGAGCCGGAAGAAAATATGGAGCGCATCAGAAAATTCCTTGAGACTTACGACAACTTTGAACTCGAAAATCTCGAGGATTATCTTCCGGAGGAAGTACTTGCCGATGACGGAAAATCCTATCAAACCCTTCCCCATGTCCACAAATGTGATGGGCACTTTGGTGTGCTTCTCCGAAGAAAAGTATAACCCGGCACAAAAAGCATCTGCAGATTAATCCGACTTAGCGAATCTACGAATTTATGTCCAGCGGTAAACTGATAGAAAAAGAAGTCCCAAAACAATACGACCCCAAATCCATTGAAGATCACTGGTACTCCTACTGGATGAAGCAAGGCATGTTCAAAGCCCAAACCGATTCCGGTAAGGAGCCCTTCACCATCATGATGCCTCCGCCCAATGTTACCGGGGCGCTTCACATGGGGCACGCGCTTCAAGGTGCCGTTCAGGATACACTGACCCGCCTTAAAAGAATGCAGGGGTATGAAGCACTATGGCTTCCTGGTACGGATCACGCAGGCATCGCAACCCAGAATGTTGTTGAGCGCGAACTTAAAAGAAAAGAAAAAAAAACACGTCA
>SKXL01000162.1 GCA_007128425.1 Balneolales bacterium
GATGTGTCGGCACGTACATGCCGACATAATCGGCGGTCACCGGCAATTCGCGATGGCCGCGATCCACCATGCAGCAGAAACGCACACTGGCCGGACGCCCGAAGCTCATCAGCGCATCCATCGCCGACCGTACCGTGCGCCCGGTGTAGAGCACATCATCCACCAGTATCAGATCCTTGCCGAACAGGTCGAACGGGATGTCGGTGATCTGGACGGACGGCATGCGCATCTTTGTGCGGAAATCATCGCGGTAAAAAGTGGTGTCGAGAACACCCAGAGGCAGATTCACCGAAAACCGATCTCTGATGATACCGTGGATACGCCGGGCGATATCCACCCCGCGGGTCTGCATGCCGATGATAGCGAGGGTATCCAGGTCATCAAACGGTTCCACAAACTGATGAGCCAGTCGCATGTAAGTGCGGCCGAGATCCTCGGCGGTAAGCAGGGTTTGTGCCATGGTTTTGCAGCCATTGTTAGTGCTTTGCAGGTCAAAATCAGGGCCGTTACTGCCGAATTCCGGCCCGGCATTCGTTATACTGCGTCAGAGTCGGAACTCAAACCAGATACCTGTATCCGAACCCGTATAATGACCGGGGATAAATTACCACTCGGGAGGCACTTTGACAACCTGAGGTTTGTTAAAATATAGGACCGAATGATACACCCCGCTTTTGCGTTTGCATTCGGGTGCAGGCTGCAACGATCTCAATGTAACGGGATTATAAGCATTATAAGCAGTCGACTTCAAACTACTCAAAACTCCCGATAGAAAATTTCAGCTGTTACGGTATGAATACTAAGGCACCGAAATACAACATGGTCAGCGTGGATTTTTGGGATACGCTTGTCCGTGCCGACTCAAACGGTGAAAAACGAACCGAGGCACGGATGAATGCCATCCGCACCGTATCCCGAAGATATGAAATGGAGCCGACCAACGAGGCCATCCGTAATGCGCGCGAACATGTTTCCCGAACCTTCGATGAGGAATGGTTTGGCCGCCAGCGCACCATGACTACCCGGGAGCTGGTCCAGGGGATGCTCGATCTGCTTGCCATACCGGCCAAACCGGCTGAAGTGGATGACCTGACAGAGGCATTCCGTGAGTCGCTGTTCCTGGGTCCGCCCGAACCGGCCCCCGGTGTCAAAGAAGCCCTGGCCAACATCAGTCTGTATTACCGGCTGGCGATCATATCCGATACCATGTTTTCTCCGGGTTCGGTAATTCGCAGGTATCTGGATCAGTTGGATATCCTGCACCATTTCGAGGCCTTTGCCTTCAGCGACGAGCTGGGAGTGAGCAAACCGAATCGCAAAGCCTATGAAACGGTACTCAGTGAGACCGGGGCGGATGCCGGCCGGTCCTGGCACGTCGGCGATATGCTCAGGACCGACATCACCGGTGCGAAGGCTTTGGGCATGCAGGCGATTCTCTACACCGGTTTTGCGGATAAGAAAAAATCTATCGATAGCAGCACAGAGGCCACCCCCGACTATGAATGCACATCATGGGAAAATGTGGCCGATATTCTTATTTCCGAAGTTTGACAGGCAGTTTTACGCTTTGAAAGTGAGCAGTATATGCGCCCCCTCGCTGCTGGTCATGCGAAGCTCGGCAGAAAGCTGACGTGCCAGCCCGCGGATGATGTTGAACCCAAGGCTGGTACTTTTTCCGGCGATAACTTCTTCAGGCAGGCCCACTCCGTCATCCAGGACCTCAAGCGAATATTCTTCGTTTTCATCGAATTTCTTCATCTTCAGATAGACATTGCCGGAATCCCTTCCCTTGAATGCGTGCTTGTAGACATTGGTCAGGAGTTCATTGATAATCAGTCCGCAGGGTATGGCTTTGGTGATGTCGAGGGTTGCTTCATCACAATCCAGATTCATTCTGATATGGCATAAATCTCCTTCATACGTCTCCTTGATGGTCTCCACAAGTTGCCGGATGTAGTCTCCCATCTCAATCCGGGCCAGCATCTCGGTCTGATACAGCTTTTCATGGATCAGTGCCATGGTCTTGATGCGTCCGACACTCTCGAGAAAAAGTTCTTTGGCCTCCTCATCCTTGACATAATCGGACTGCAGGGTCAGCAGTGCCGATATCACGGCCAGGTTGTTTTTTACCCGGTGATGGATCTCCTTCAGCATCACCTCCTTTTCTTCGAGTGAATCCCTGATTTTCTGATCGGCTTTGCGATTCTCCTCCCTAAGCTTCCAGTTTCGGAGCTCCCGGCTGACGGCGATCGGAATCCGTCTCAGATTGTCTTTCATCACATAATCCTGGGCGCCGGCAAGCACCGCCTCGACCGCGGTCTCCTCACCTACTGTTCCCGAAACGATAATGATAGGAATATCCCGGCCGGTATCTTTTACAATCTCCAGCGCCGCCAGACCATCAAAACCCGGCATATTATAATCACTGATGATGATATCCCATTGCTGCTGTTTCAGCGCCTCCTTCAATCCTGCCGCTGTTTCAACCCGCTTACAGACGGTATCGTATCCGGACCGCTGCAGTTCAAGATCAACGAGCTCGGCATCATCCGGCTGATCCTCAATAATCAAAACCTTCAGCGGTTTTCCCATAATTTCGTCTCCTCATAATGACAACTGCATTGAAAAATCAGACTCCTGATTCGTTCAGCACCAGCCAGTAGAGTCCCAGCTGACGGACTGCGCTGACAAAGTTCTCAAAATCGACCGGTTTCCGGATGTAGCTGTTTGCGCCCAGATCGTAACCGCGAATGATATCCTGCTCTTCCCGGGAGGATGTCAAAATCACCACCGGCAGGCGGCGGGTCCGCTCATTGCTCCGGATCTCCTTGAGTACCTCAAGTCCGTTTATTTTGGGCATGTTCAAATCCAGCAGGACAACAGCGGGCAGTGCTTGCGGTTCAACACCATTGAGGCCATGCAGCATGTCGAGTGCCTCTTCACCGTTTCTGGCGACTTTGACTTTATTTAGGATGTTGCTCTTCTCAAGAGCCATGATGGTCAGGTCCACATCATCAGGATTGTCCTCAACCAGCAGTATGTCTCGTTCCATGATTGCCTTAACCCGGGGCAAACCGGTTTTATAACGTTAAACCCCTGTTTTGAAAATAGTTTATATCATACTTGTGTATAATACTGTGATTATTATACGCTTTTATCCGGCAACTTGAAAATGAAATCAGCGCCTCCATTTTCTTTGGATTCCGCGTGGATAGATCCTGAGTGGCGATACACAATGCGCTGAACCGTAGCCAGACCGATGCCGGTACCCTGGAACTCATCCTGTGTATGCAGTCGCTGAAAAGGCATAAACAGTTTGTCGTGGTATTTCATGCTGAATCCCACGCCATTATCTCTCACATATACGGTAACATGGCCGTTTTCTTCATTGCCGTTCTCCTCATGGCCGTTATCATCCTTACCCTCTTCACGGTATCCGATTTCAATCTCTGCAAGTTTCCGGGTTGCGGAGTACTTCCAGGCATTTTCGAGCAGATTCTGCATCATCACTCTCAAAAGGCTGGTGTCACCGGTCACCAACAGTTCTTCCGGGGCTGAAAAATTTACCTTCCGTTCAGGTTCCTTTTCCTGCAGCGATTCAATGATCTCCCGGCCCAGTGCGGCAAGATCAACCCGTTCCATTTTTATATTCACACGACTGATTCTGGACAGACCCAGAATGTCATCAATAAGATTACCCATACGTTGTGAGGCCTGGCGCACCCTGTTCAGGTACTCCATGCCCTGATCATCCAGCTGACCGGCATATTTTTCCAGAAGCACCTGGCTGAATCCGTCAATGCCCCGGAGCGGCGCCCGCAGGTCATGCGAAACGGAATACGCAAACGACTCCAGCTCCTGGTTAACCAGTTCGAGTTCCCGGGTTCGTTGCCGGACCTTCTCTTCCAGCAGAGCATTCAGTTTCTTTAAATCCTCCTGGGCATTGATTCTTTTGGTTATATCATGTACAAGGGACATGATGGAAACCAGCCTGCCGTCCCTGTCCAGCAGTGCCGAATTGTACCACTCACAGTGGAGCACATCACCTTCTTTAGTATAATTTCGATTGCTGATCACATTGCGCAACTCCTTTCCCTGAAGCATGTTCTTCATTCGCTTCATGACAAATTGCGCGTCATCAGAATAAACCATGGTCCACTCCCCGGTCAACAGGCCAACCACCTCCTCTCTTTTCCAGCCGAATATCTGTTCCGATTCGCTCGACCATTCCATTACCCGCATATCAGCGTCCCATTCGACGAATCCAAGCGGTGTATTCTGGATATGATAGGAAAGCCGGCTGTGGGCTTCATTCAGTTGTTCGAATAGTGTCGTCTCATCATGGATATCCCGGACCAGTAAAAGACGGCTTTCAATGTGTTCAAAACTGCGTTTATCGGTTAGAATCAGAAAATACCATCGCCAGGACTCGTTTTTGTGTCGAAGACGGATCCGTTTTTTGATTGGCTCATGGTCTTTTTGCTTAATGTCATACGATTTTCTGAGTTCCCCGAAACGGCTCCGATCATTCGGATGCACAAGGGCTTCAATGTCATGCATGGTCTGAAGCTCGCTATCATTGTAACCCAGAATATCTCTGACAGCGGAGTTGGCGTAGCTGAAATGCTGATGCTCGTCCACCTGGATCACCACCTGGTTACCCTGCTCGAGCAGTGTCCGGTACAGGTCAAACCGCTCAATAAATTCGGTGCGCATGCGACCAATCCGGGTAGTGTGCCGATTGATAAGAACAAAGAGCAGTACGCCGGTTATCATCACATAAAACCATCCCTTGATAGTCTGGAGTTGTGTGAGTGTAGCGGGATCATCCATTGCCTGTTCAAGAAGCCGATCCGAAAACAGAATCCACAAAAACCCCAGCAGAAGATAGAAAATGACAATATTCCACGTATTGAGCTGAAAAAAACGGTATTTATTCGGTTCCCACATGAATGATCCCGGGTGAAAGGGCGTTGAAATGCCTTCGTCGTTTTTTTATTCAAGCATCGCTGCCGCTTCTTTGTCTAAAAACCAGATTTTTTTCCCGTCCGTCGGGTTGATTTTTTGAACGGGATACCGGTTTCCGGAACTGTCACTGTTCAGAACCTGACCCATTATCCTTGCCTTTGATGCCCCCTTAACGAGAAACAGTATAGTTTTTGAGTTATTGATAACCGGAAAGGTAAGCGTGATACGCCATGATTTTAGATCAGGAACATAGACCGAAGCGACAAGTTTTTTTTGCTCTTTCAATACCGGCGTACCGGGGAAGAGCGAGGCCGTATGGCCGTCGTCACCAATACCTGACAACGTGATATCGAACCGTGGTATTCCTCCGGTGCCCGGGACAAACTTTCTAACTTCCTGTTCGTATTCCTGAGCGGCTATGTCGGGTGGCTTTTCTCCGGGTATGCGATGGATATTTTCCGGTGGCAGATCAATATGATCAAGGAGGGCTTCTTTTACCATCCGGTAATTACTATCCTGATGATCAGGCGGGACACAGCGCTCATCCCCCCAGAAAAAATGCACTTTCTCCCATCGTACCGCTTGATGGTACGGAGCTGATGCAAGCTTTGAATAGAGGGCTTTCGGAGTTGACCCGCCGGAGAGAACGAAGGTGCAGATATCCTTTTCCGCCAATGTCTGGTTTATGAGACCGGTGATTTCATCGGCCGATTGTATGACAAGTGTTTCTTCGTCTGGAGATATCTTAATGATGGATGACATTTTTTTGTCCTGTTACAGGGTTCCGTTACAAGCGATCCCGCCACCAGCAGCCGTCGCGTTTTAATAGTTCCTTCGCCTCTTCAGGCCCCCATGTGCCGGCCTTGTATTCCGGCAATTTCATCTCCTTTTCATTCTCCCAGGCCTCGATCACCGGCATCAGAATGCGCCAGCTTGCCTCAACGCCGTCACGTCGTGCAAATAAAGAGGCATCACCCAATATCGCATCAAGAAGCAAGCGTTCATAGGCATCGGCAAGTTTTGTCCGGAAGGTCGATTCATAATCAAACTTCATCGAGACGGATTGTACCTTCATACCCTGACCGGGGACCTTTGCACCAAACCGGAGGGATATGCTCTCGTCCGGCTGCAAACGGATGGCCAGAACATTGGCATCAATTTCACCATTGCCGGCATGCGTATGGGACTGAAATATTTGATGAGGTATGCGCTTGAAAACAAGAATCAGTTCTAACACCCGCCTGGGCAACCGTTTCCCCGTTCGTAAAAAGAACGGTACGCCCGCCCACCTCCAATTATTGATCATCAGTTTGATGGCCGCATACGTTTCGGTTAC
>SKXL01000172.1 GCA_007128425.1 Balneolales bacterium
AAACGCGCCTCGTATGATAGCTCGCTGCTCCCCGATCTGGTTACGGACCAGACCTCGGCGCATGATCTGCGCGAGGGGTATATTCCGGCCGGAAAATCCCTTGAGGAAGCGGCTGCGTTGCGCAAGCGCGATCCGGATGGCTATGATGAACAGGTGCTCGACTCCATGGTCACCCATGTAAACGCAATGCTTGACCTGAAACGGCACGGTTCCGTTGTGTTTGATTACGGCAACAACCTGCGCGGACAGGTGGCCGATTTTCGGGGGATGAAGGAGGCGTTTGATATCCCCGGATTTGTGCCGGAATTTATTCGGCCTTTGTTTTGCAAAGGGTCGGGACCGTTCCGCTGGGCAGCCCTGTCCGGTGATCCGGAAGACATACACCGGACGGACCGGGCCGTGCTGGAGACGTTCTCCCAAAAAGAGCATCTGACCCGCTGGATCCGCAAGGCAGGTGAGAAGGTGCATTTCCAGGGGCTTCCTGCACGTATTTGCTGGCTTGAGTATGGTGAGCGTGCCGAGATGGGTGCCCGATTCAATGAGCTTGTCAGGAAAGGCGGGGTGAAGGCACCGATCGTGATCGGGCGTGATCATCTTGATACCGGCTCGGTCGCATCCCCCAACAGAGAGACCGAGGGAATGCGTGACGGATCCGATGCCATTGCAGATTGGCCGCTGCTAAATGCCATGCTCAATACGGCTTGCGGGGCCAGCTGGGTGTCGCTGCATCACGGTGGAGGAGTCGGCATCGGCTATTCCATCCATGCCGGAATGGTCTGCGTGGCAGATGGCACTGATGCGGGAGGAAAACGGCTGGAGAGAGTGCTTACGGCCGATCCGGGGACAGGTGTGATGCGTCATGCCGATGCCGGTTACGAAGAGGCGGTCCGAACAGCGAATGAGCGCGGGGTGGACCTGCCCATGATTAACGCTGATGATTTGTCTGGAAAAAAGACAGGAGCAAAATCATGACGATGCTTCAACAGAATCTAACCGTAGACCGCCTGTACGAGGATATAGACCGGCAGCTTGATCTGCTGGACCAGAACCGGGAGGCGCTTCGAAACTCGCGTGAAATCGTCGATCGGGCACTGGGCGACGGCAACGCCTATTACGGCATCAATACCGGATTCGGCGCCCTGGCACAAAAACGTATTGATTCGAATGACCTCGGTCGGCTTCAGTCCAATCTGCTGCTCAGTCATGCCGTGGGTGTGGGGCCACCCGTACCGTTTGAGATATCCCGTCTCATGCTCCTTTTAAAGCTTTGCACCCTGGGTCATGGATACTCTGGCGTGTCGATTTCTACTTTTGAAAGACTGCTTTATTTTGCAGAGCATGATTTGATACCGGTTGTTCCGTCGCGTGGCAGTCTTGGCGCTTCAGGCGATCTGGCACCGCTCGCTCACATGTCGCTTCCGCTTATCGGCGAGGGGTATTTCTGGGGAGACGGGAACGGCAACAAGATTCAGGTTCCCGCAGCCGAAGTGCTGAAATCGCACGGCCTGGAGCCGATACAATTGCAACCTAAAGACGGTCTGGCGCTGATCAACGGTACACAGCTTATGTCGGCATACGGGGCCTGGGTACTGCACCGGAGCAACCAGCTCGTACGGATGGCCGACCTGATCGCAGCCATGAGTCTGGAGGCGCTGCAAGGAAGTATTGTGCCGTTTGACGAACGCATCCACTGGCTGCGTCCGCATCCCGGACAGTTGGAGGTAGCGGAGAATGTGCGCAGATTGCTGGCGGACAGTGAAATCCTGGAAAACCACCGGCATTGCGGCAAGGTGCAGGACCCCTATTGCCTGAGGTGTGTGCCGCAAGTGCATGGCGCCAGCCGCGACGCACTGCGCTACGGTAAACAGGTGATCCAGATCGAGCTCAACTCGGTCAACGACAATCCGCTGGTGCTGGAGAACGGCGAAATCGTCAGCGGGGGGAATTTTCACGGACAGCCTCTGGCATTGGCGATGGACCATGCCGCAGTGGCGCTTGCGGAACTGGGCAGTATTTCGGAGCGGCGTACCTATCTGCTGCTGGAGGGCCACGACGGCTTGCCCAAGCTGCTGATGCAGGAGTCGGGCATCAACTCCGGGTTCATGATTCCGCAATACACGGCGGCGTCGCTGGTGTCGGAGAACAAGATTCTGTCGCACCCGGCCTCGGTCGACTCCATCCCGACCAGTCTGGGCCAGGAAGACCACGTAAGCATGGGCAGCATTTCGGCAGTAAAGCTGCTGCAGGTATTCGAGAACGTGGAGATTGTGCTGGCCATTGAGCTTCTCACGGCGGCACAAGCCCTCGATTTCCGTAATCCGCTGAAACCGGGGCGGGGCGTGCTTGCGGCGCATGAGTACCTTAGGTCGGTGATCCCGCACATGGAAGAAGATCGTTACATGCGAAGTGAAATTGATCGGGGAATCGCCATACTCAGAGATCCGGAAATGATAACGAGAGTGGAGGAGGCATGCCGGAAACTGAAATGAGCAGTCCGAAAAATAGAAATCCTGTGAAAGTATCAACGTCAGCGGTGGCCTCCCCGGAGCATCCTGGCGTAGCAGCGGGGATCGTTGCATGTGCAGAAACAAGAATGGAGATGCAGACGGGGACAGCGGTGTCCACGAAAAAAAGACGAGCTGCCGTGAAGCCGGATCCGGAAGCGGAGCCCCGGACGCAACCAAAACAGAACGGGGAACGGTACCGATTGTTGAAGAATATCGGTGCGCTTGCCGTGTGTCCGATCCAGGGCGGACAGACGCACATCCAACTGATCCGGGATGCGGTCATTTTGTGGAAGGGGGATACCATCCAGTACGCCGGAAGCCGCGCAGGGCTGACGGACTGGCTCCGTTCAAGAGGAATCGCCGGGCCGGGCGAAATGAAACCTGCTGGTCGGGATGTTGATTCCGGGTCAGTTTTGAACGGCGGGAGCGGGTCCGGCGCGAATGACCCCGGCGAAACGGCTATTGATGCGGATGACCCCGGGGGGCGTCTCCCGGGTGTGTCGGCCCAGGTGCCGCTACCCCGGCAAACCGAAGTCTTCGATGCGGGCGGACGTCTGGTCGTGCCGGGCCTGGTGGACTGTCACACGCATCTGGCATTTGGTGGATGGCGTTCCGGCGAGTTTGAGATGCGATCCACGGGGAAATCATACGAGGAGATCGCGGCGGCCGGCGGCGGTATTCTTAGTACCATGGAAGCCACGCGCAAGGCCTCAGAAGACGAGCTACTGGAGAAGAGCGCCGCATTGTTGCACCGGATGGTGTCGTTGGGCGTAACCACCGTCGAGTGCAAGAGCGGCTACGGGTTGCGCCTGGAAGATGAGTTGAAGCAGCTTCGGGTATACCAGCGACTCAGACTGCAGTCACCGGCGCGCATCCTGTCCACTTTACTGGGTGCCCATGCCATTCCACCCGAGTACAAAAGAAACCGCAGCGGATATATCTCCCTGGTGATTGAGGAGATGATCCCGGCGGTCGCCGAGCATGAAATGGCTACTTTTTGCGACGTATTCGCCGATGCGCACGCCTTCACGCAGGATGAGGCGCGTCGGATACTGACCGCTGCACGCGGAGCCGGTCTCATTCCGAAGATCCACGCCGACCAGCTTACATCGACCGGCGGGGCGGAGCTGGCCGCCGAAGTTGAGGCCATCTCCGCCGATCATCTTGAGTGTATTTCGGAACAGGGTGTGGCGGCGCTGGCACAGGCCGGCATCGTTGCGGTCAGCCTGCCGATGGCAACCTGGTACCTGCGCAAGCAGCCGCTGCCGGCGCGCGAACTCATCCGGTCGGGCGTGCCGGTGGCCGTATCCACCGATTTCAATCCGGGATCGGCACCCAGCTATCACCTGCCGCTGGCAATGCACATGGCATGCACGCTGCAGCGCATGTCGCCGGCCGAGGTGCTCAAAGGGGCGACCATCTATGCAGCGGCGGCGCTGGGGCTGGATGGTATCACCGGTTCGGTGGAAGCCGGGAAAAAGGCCGACTTTGTGGAAATTGAGGTGATTGACGTAATGGCTCGGCGTGACGATCCGGACGCAAATGGGCATTACCCGGTCAATCAGTGGATGTCCCACTTCCAGCCAAATTACGCTGCGCGAGTCTGGGCAGGCGGCGAATGTGTCGCGGGCAAGGAATGGAACAAAAACATCTAACACATAAGCCATGAGTGAATACGATGTGAGGATAGTTGATTTGTGGCAAAAGAGGTCTGACAATGGTGGCCAAAAGCAAGAGGGGCAAGATGGAGAGGAACCATCGTTCGTCATGATCGGGTGTCCGGTGGATGAGGGGGTAATCCGCAACAGCGGCAGGCCTGGTGCATCGCTGGCCCCGCCGCTCATTCGCAAATATTTTCAAAAAATGACACCGCCGGCGGATATGTGGGAGACGTTTGCCGCCTTTGTGCGTAAGGGCAGGGACCTTGGTGACGTCCCGCAGGCCGGCATGGAGGAGATGCAGGAGGAGCTGGCATCGCGCGTGGCGCCGTGGATTTCCGGGAAGGTGCCGGTCATCGTCCTTGGGGGTGGACACGAAACGACTTACGGCCATTTCCTGGCCTATCGCATTGCGAAACAATCACACCACATCCTCAATATCGATGCCCACTGCGATGTGCGTCCGCTGAAAAACGGGCAGGGACATTCCGGCAGTCCGTTCCGCCAGATTTTGGAGGAAGAAGACAGCCTGTGCCGATCCTATCACGTGATGGGACTCCAGCCGCAATCCGTGGCCCGTGAGCATCTGGAGTTTATTCGTTCAAAAGGGGGGGAGGCGGAATTTGCAGACCGGGCCGGCATCGGCTGCATATCAGACCGGCTCGGGAAGCTGACGCAGGGGAGGGATGATGGCTCCGGCGTTCTGTTGACGCTGGATATGGATGCCGTGGACCAGTCTGATGCGCCCGGAGTTAGCGCTCCCAATGTGTCCGGACTTCCGAAATCGATCCTGCTCGAAACGGCGCGGATGGCGGGAGAGAACAGCCGTGTCATGTCAATGGACCTGGTGGAGGTCAATCCCTACTTTGACCGGGACGACCAAACCAGTCGGCTGGGCGCGTTGGTTGTGTGGTATTTTTTGCTGGGGTTGTGCCACAGGAATGGTTCCTGATGCAAGATTCAATGGTGCGAACGTCCCCGGCAGTTTAGAGAGATGCTCGATCCAGTGGTGCCATTCGGGCCGAAAAATGGCGCAGGACCTTTGGCGCGGAGTCAACCCGGTATCCACCCAGTTTCTCGCGCTGCTGATATGTGTGGATGACCACGTCGGCCAGATAGTCGACATGGCTCTGGGTGTAGACCCGCCGCGGGATGGCCAGTCGGACCAGCTCCATGGTCGCAGGTTTCTCGGTGCCGTCGGGCTGCAGGCCAAACATGACGCTGCCGATCTCCACGGCGCGTACGCCGCCGGTGAGGTAGAGCGCGTTGGTGAGGCTCCAGGCCGGGTACTGCAACGGGGGGATGTGCGGGAGCATGTGCCGCGCATCGATGTAAACGGCGTGTCCGCCGGTGGGCTGGATGATGGAGATGCCCGCATCCACCAGTTTCTCGCCGAGGTATTCGGTGGAACGGATGCGGTAGCGCAGGTAGCCCTCGTCGAGTGCTTCGTAGAGTCCGGTCGCCACGGCTTCCATGTCGTACCCCGCCATGCCGCCGTAGGTGGGGAAACCCTCGGTGAGGATGCTCAGGCTGCGGCATTCGCGAGCCAGGTCGTCGTCGTTGAGCGCAAGAAACCCTCCGATGTTGGACATGCCGTCCTTCTTGGCGCTCATGGTGCAGCCGTCGGCGTAGCTGAACAGCTCGCGGGCGATATCGATCGGGGCTTTGTCGCCGTAGCCCTCCTCGCGGATCCTGATGAACCAGCTGTTCTCGGCGAAGCGGCAGGCGTCGATGAAGAAGGGAATGCCGTGCTTGCGGGCGATGCGTGACACTTCGCGTACATTGGCCATGCTGACGGGCTGTCCTCCGCCGGAATTATTGGTTACGGTGAGCATGATGACGGGGATGCGGTCGCGTCCGGTTTCGCGGATGGTATCCTCAAGCCGGGTGATGTCCATGTTTCCCTTGAACGGGTGGATGGTGAGCGGTTCGAGTCCTTCGGGGATAAGCAGGTCGCGTGCTTTGCCGCCCTTGTGCTCCACATGAGCGCGGGTGGTGTCGAAGTGCGTGTTGTTGGGGACGATGTCGCCTTTCTGGACCAGCAGACTGAACAGCACGTTTTCGGCGGCGCGGCCCTGGTGGGTAGGGATTAC
>SKXL01000045.1 GCA_007128425.1 Balneolales bacterium
GAAATGGGGCGAGATCTCATCCAGGCTGACCCGGTCCCTGTTCTGCAGATAATACCGCCCCAGCAGCTCACCGTCGTCGGTATAGATTGAGGATGCCTCGTGGTGCCGAATATCTCTCAGTTCCGGATACCCCGGTATGTCAGTGAGAAACCAGGCAAAAACCAGACTCACACCTGTAAAAATCAGAACAATGCAGACAATCAGCGGCAGTGACAAATACCGTCTTGTTTTCTGCCGGAAAATATGAATTTGTTGAAAAAAGTCGATTTTCATGGTTGGCGGTTGCAGCTGTTACTCATTCGTCAAGAATAACAATCGGAAATGACGGAATGACTACTCTGAACCAGAAAAAATATGATTCTTTTCACTTGTATGGGGTGGCATTCCGAGCATAATCCTCGTGCGACTCCTGTACAGTGGAGAATATGATCCCGCCATGTTCATTATGCTGCTTTTTCCTGTGGTCGGACTCGGACTGCCGGCAGCAGGGCTATGGATGGCAACGGTTCAACCATGAAGAAGTGTGCTGTGGAAGATCTGGACAAGTCCGTCCGGGATCTTGTCATGGAGGGTAAGCTGGATGTAAAATTCGATTCCAGACAACCGCCACCCGACGGTTTCAAAGTTGCTGTGGAACAGGGCAGACTTCGTGTCGAGCTGCCGAAACCCGCCCGATTCTCAGCCGGTTTTCTCATTGCGTTGCTATTTCCGGCCGTTTTCATCTATATTGGAGTTTGGGTAAGTGATGCTTCCATAGCCTTTGGATTTTTCGGAATTCTTTTTTTGATTCTGATGGTTTCCGCTTTTTTCTGGAACAGCATAGCCACACCGGTACTCCTGCTCCATCGAAACCAGATCAAATACTTTCAGAAGACGCAATGGGGCGAAACAGCCGGCCGGTTACTTGACTCCAGTGACATTGAGTCCGTTCGCGTCGGCCGCATCACGGATCGCAATGAAAATGACGGCGTTCTTATTGTTACAGATGACAACACGCTTAAAATTGGTGATGGACTGCCGGCCGAGTCACTCAACTGGCTCTGGAGTTGTATTTTGGCGGTAATAACCTCGAAAAAACAATCATAGACATGCAAAAAAACATCCGATATTAGATGGTCAGGTTAAGCTTCAAAATGATTGCCGTATCGGCAGCGGGATTATTCTTGCTCTATCTTCTGGGCAGCATACTCTTTTTCAATGCCACTCCCAAAGACAAGCGGGTCAAAGTGCCGATCCAGAGCACCTACAGCGTGGCGGATCCCGAATTCAAAAGAGTGAGCGGCGTCATTGCCGGTCGACAATGGGTAAATGGCAATCATATTGAAATTTTTGATCGGGGTCAGGACGTTTTCGGGGCAATGATCGATGACATCCGGAATGCTGAAAAAAGCATCACCAAGGAGACATTCGTTTTTATGGGCGAGAAAGTGGCAACTTCATTTTCTGATGCGCTTGCAGAGGCAGCAGGTCGCGGAGCCCGGATCCATTTCATAATGGATTATATTGGATCCGCATTTGCAACAGATGAGCAGCTCAATACCATGCGTGATGCCGGTGTCAATGTGGAAAGATGGCGAAAACCCTCATGGTATCAAATCGCACGGTTCAATCATCGCACACATAAAAAGCTGCTTGTCATTGACGGCAAAGTGGCCTACACCGGCGGGGTAAATACCGCCGATCCCTGGGTGCCCGACATCGAAGAGGGTGGATACAAGGATTACCACTTCCGTTTGACCGGGCCCATCGTCAACGAGATTCAGGGTTCGTTTTCTGAAAACTGGGTCGCTTCACGTGGCGAACTGCTGGTCGGAGACCGGTACTATACGTCTCCGGATACGGCTGGATCGCTGCCTATGCAAGTGACCAGCAGCAATCCCAGAGAAGGGCAGAAAAGAGTGCGAAAAATGCTGCTTCACGCCATCGCATCCGCCGGAGAGTCCATTCGGATCGGATCGGCTTACTTCTTTCCGGATAATGACGTTATCGCTGCTCTAATTGATGCCGCGGAACGAAATGTAACCGTCACAATTCTTACGCCAGGCGACAAAATCGATCAGAACTATGTAAGGCGTGCATCCCACACACTCTGGGGAGATCTGCTTGAGGCCGGAATTGAGATGTACGAATACCAGCCGGCCATGTATCATGCCAAATTGATGATAGTGGATGATTACTTCGTGACGATCGGTTCCACCAATTTCGACAACCGGTCATTCCGGCTCAACGACGAAGCAAATGTCAACATCCTGGACCGTGAATTCGCTCTGAAAATGTCGGAACACTTCGACCGCGACCTGGTCACGTCACAACGCATAACCTTGCAGGATTGGCAGGCACGTCCGTATCGTTACAAGATATACGGTTGGCTGACGGCAAAAACCATCGGCGCGTATCTTTAGGTTTTTTTGACTGCAGCTGTCGGCCAACTCTGATTATTAGACGGGTCTTCTTCCACTAATAAGGTCGAGAAGTATGGCTATCACCGCGATGACGATCAGTACATGAATCAGGCCTCCCAATGAGTACCCTACGAAGCCGATCAGCCAACCGATAACCAGCAGCACAGCGACGATATAAAGCAAAGATCTCATATCATTCCTCCATCCATTTTCTCAGTTCACCCGCAAGCTCCTCTTTGGTTTTACCCAGCTTTTCCTGAAGATTGCCAAGAAACTCATCCTCCTTTCCCTCAACATAAGCCAGGTCGTCATCGGTGAGGTCGCCATACTTCTGCTTCAGCTTGCCTTTCAATGTATTCCAGTTGCTTTTCAGTTTCAAATCCATCATGAGTCATCCATTTATTGGCGGTTATCCCTGATCGATCGAACAGGATGTGACAAAGTGCAAATGAAAACGTAAACACGTTACTTTCCTTTTATATACACCGAGGATGGTCGTATCGTTCTGTTTTCTGTTATACCATGTAATGTATTAACTGACACTTATCATCGAAATAATACGTACAAGCTGCCTGTGGCAAAATTCTGTCATTTGGCCTATTATGAATTCCAAATCCCGAAATAATTGAACTACAGAGACCTCTTATGATGAAAAACACAAATTCATTCACCATCATCCTTGCGGCAGTGCTGGCTTTGTCATGCACCGGAGATGCCGACCGGTCGTCCGAACCGGAAGAACGCACCGATGCTCCCGAATACTTTGTCCCTCATGCCATAAATGTTGACGGCGGGCCTGAATTCGATCAAAATCGCCTTTATCTGAATGACTACAGCAACCTCCTTCACGCAATATCCATTATCGCTACCGTGTCGCGTGATTCGGAATACGGAAATGAGGCATACCGTCCTGATCTATACCCCGATGCCATGAATGACCGGGCAAGGCAGTGGCTCTCCATGGTGAGCCAGATTGATCGGTTCTTTAACGCGGATGGAAGGATCACTCCCTGGCTGGAACAACAAGCCGGTGTTTACAACGCTTCAGATGAAACAAACCTGTCGGTTTATCCTCACCTGGTTTACGCTTATCACATTCACCATAGAAGCGGCAGGTTTGAGGATGATGAAGTACTTAACAACCGGCTTAACCGAGAAGCCACCCGCTACCTGGCCACGCCGGGGCGCTATCTCATGAACGAACACTATCGCGATGGCCATTTCCACCACGTTGACGGCACTGTGGATCATAAAAGCATGAGCTATGCCCTTGCCGGATTGCATGCCAACGCCTACGCCTGGGTCGTCTGGAAAAAACCAGGCGGTCAGGATAATATGGGTGTGCTTTCAAAAGAAGCGCTGGCCCATTATATGGGACACACACCCGAGCAGATGCTGAAAATCTACCGTGCGACCGCTCAAATACTGGATGAATCATGGGATGAGTCACGCTCCATCTACGACTTTGGAGACGGCACAACCTGGCACCTTGATGCCATTGGCGCGATGATCCGCGGCAAAAAGGCCCTGTACGATTTTCTCTACATGTTCGGGGATGATGATGACTCGGAAGCGTCACAGCAGGTGTTCGACCGCACCGCGTCCATGCTTGAAGCCGTCGTACCTCTTGCAGAACCCTGGGGATTGCCCGAAATGATCGAATTCACGCAAAACGGCACCCGGACCGCATCCGATACCGTAAACTTGTATGACTGGTACCAGTTCCTCAATCATCTGGGTGGCGGATACGGATTAGACCGCGAGCGGGAAGGTATGTCCATGTATATTTCCAACACCCGTGAGGATCTGTTCGACCTGATCGGCGAACTGTCGGACAATGCGCTGCTCGGAGCCCTGGAATATCATCTGGATGGTCAAAGCAGAATCTTCACTTCCGTCAATTATACCGACGGATCGGTTGATGATGACCGGTTGACCGTCTCTACAGCCGGCATGTTCATTACCATGGCGGGCAATCTGTATCGAAAAGGTTCGGCTTTTGACCGCGCATCGGACTGGGACAACGTACCGGATCACGTGACCGAACGGAGCCGTCGGTTGTATGATGCAAAATTTAATCTGCTTGAGTATCTGGAAGGGGTATTGTAGTATTTCATTCCATGGTGATAAGATATGTCACATTCAGACTGGCTTATTAAATCATCTTAGTGCTCATGCCATAATGGATGTGCCATGCATGACGTTCCAATACGGTCGCGCATGGCCGTTTTCAAAGCCGATAATTGAGCGAAATAAACGTTCCTGCCGAGAAAAGTTTCACATTAGTCCACCCGACTCCACTGATCGGAATTTTGACAAACGGTTCGGCTCTGACACTCCAGTTCCTGTCCAGGTCCCACTCATAGCCGACAGATAATCCGGCATTGCTCAACCAGTGTCTTGCACCAGTCTTCTCACTCTGGTATGCAACAGTTTCAGAGGTTTGATTGTATCCTTCCAGTGTAAATTCGTACTCTTCGCCAAGCATGATATATGTTGAAATACCGGCGGTGGCAAAGATGCGTGAATGATCAAACTCTGCCACCCGGTATTGCAGCGTAACCGGTATGTCGAGTATCCGGCATTCACCCCTCATATTCCTGATTGCCGACCCCTGGAGATAACCGGTCGGAAGCACATAGTTACTTTCCGACGCCGAATAGCTGAACACCGAGTAAATCATTCCTGTTGATACAGAAATGCCGGGAGTCAACCTGTAAGCAAGTGAGAAGCCGACATTAAAACCGGCTTCATACGTGGAAATCGCAGAACCTGCGGCGGTAATATTGGGTGATGCAAGGACACCGGCTTCAAGGCGCGAGAAAGAGCTTCTCCCGGCATCCCTGATTCTCCCGGCATCGGCAACCAGGATCGATTCCTGCCTGTCCATACTATCATCAACTACCGGATACCGTCGATCCGGCAATGGCGGTGATTCCATATCCTTCAGAAGTCTTTCAAGTAATTCAGCTGCGGATAGCTCACTGCCCACGGACACGGAAATTCTGCTTGCCACCATATCGGCAACCATCAGACCGATACCTGTCTCTCCGGCTTCTTCTGTTTTTGATACAATCCGGGGAGGAGGGGGCTGCGATGGTGTTGGTTCCATATCGGGCAACTCTTCCAGCTCGGGAAGGAGTTGAATACCTGGCACCCGACCAGGTTCCTGAACGGGTCCTGATTCTCGATGCTCCATTTCCGACATCTGCTTGACCAGCTTATTAATTCTGGTCCGGTTATCCAATATATTCCAAATCAACAGACCAATGATCAAAAATGATGCCGCAGCCATCCACCGCATGCGTTTTTGATAGGCTCGCCTCACCTCTGCTTGATCGAGTTTTTTCTCCAGATCAAGCCAGTCCTCTTCCCTGTACGGTATATGATACTCCTCCGCACTTTTTTGGAAAAAGTTTTCCAGTGGATCTGAATTTTGTTTGTTTCCGGACATGTCAGGGCATTATATCAGGTTTTTTTCCAATATGACCCGCAGATTTCTTTTTGCTTTTGCAAGATTGGATTTGGATGTACCTGCCGAAATATCCAGCATTTCAGCGATCTCATCGTGCGAGTATCCCTCAATGACATGCAGATTGAATACCGCCCGATACGCAGGGCTTAACTGCCTTATCATTTCGACAATTTCATCATATGAGATCCCGCTGATGATCGCCTCGTTTTCTTCTTCCATGTTTTCGATGCGTTCCAGATCAATGAGCTCCTTCTCATATTTTTTTTCACGGTGATAGTGATCAATAGCCGTATTGACTATGATTTTTCGCAGCCATGGTTTGAAAGGTCGTTTCGGATCATATTTGCGGATATTGTCAAACACTTTTATAAAAGCA
>SKXL01000029.1 GCA_007128425.1 Balneolales bacterium
CATCATGACCATGGACATCATGACCATTCGCACGGCCATGCACATGGTCATACCCATTCGCACGGACAGAGTCGAGAAATCCAGCTGGAACGGGACATCCTGGCGCACAACAACCGGCTTGCCGAGCGCAATCGGGGCTATTTTGAAGCAAAAAACATTGTCGCGCTGAATTTTGTCAGTTCACCCGGAGCCGGCAAAACCACCCTGCTCGAAAAGACTATTGAAGCGCTTAAAGAGCAGATCTTGTTTTTTGTGATTGAGGGTGATCAGCAGACGATGAACGATGCCGAGCGAATTGATGCCACCGGCGTACCGGTCATCCAGGTCAACACCGGCAGTGGCTGCCATCTGGATGCCGTCATGGTCAACAGCGCTGTCAAACAGCTTTCACCGGAGCCCGACTCCATGCTGCTCATTGAAAACGTGGGCAATCTGGTCTGTCCGGCCCTGTTTGATCTCGGCGAGGCGAAACGGGTTGTGGTGATCAGTGTCACCGAGGGCGTTGACAAGCCAATCAAGTACCCGACCATCTTCCGCAATGCCGACCTTTGCATCATCAACAAGACGGACCTGCTGCCTTACGTTGCGTTTGATGTTGATAAGACAAAGGAGTACGCGAGACGCATCAATCCGGATATTGCGTTCATCGAGACATCGGCCACCAAGGGCGATGGGATGAGTGAGTGGTTTGATTGGCTGAAGGCATTACGTGCGCCTGTTTCCACTTGAAACCAATCCTGCAAAGCCTGTATTGCATCTAACATGTCGGGTCGGGCAATCCGAGGACGATCTTCTTATTAACAAAACCGAGAATGATGAAAACAACCCGGAGAGATTTTGTTAAAAAAGCAGCTATGGGAGCAGCTGGAAGCTCCTTGATCATCAATTCCAGTGCCAGAAGAGATATTCAGAGTGAAATTTCTTATCAACAGCTTGACAACATTCTTTCGCAACCGGTCCTCAAAACGGAACTCTTCACGGAACCGGTAATTATTGATGATGTAACGCTACTGAGGTATGGAGACAGTATGCTTTGCAGAGTTGTATCCAGGGATGGCGCTGTTGGCATCTCCGTCAGCAATGATTTGTATATGACAGAACTGTCCCCCATTTTTGTCAAAAGAGTTCAACCAATATTCATTGGAAAGGATGCCGTTCAGCTCGAATCATTGCTGCTTGAGGCCTATTTCAATAGCTATAAACTCCAGGGACTTGCCCTTTGGATACCCATTGCCACAATTGAGCTTGCTGTACTAGACATGCTGGGACAGATCGCCGGCAGACCAATGGGGGAGCTGATTGGCGAAATTCGTCACTCTCGAATCCCGCTTTATCTGGCAAACAATAACAGAGGAAGGAGTGCCGAGGAGTCCCTGTCACGAATAATTGAAAACGTCAGCAAACACCCCTTTAAAGCGTTGAAGTTTAAAGTTGCAGGCCGGATGCACTTGCCTGAAGAGCCGGAGAGGAGAAGTGAGAAGCTTATCCCACTTGTAAGAAAAGCTTTTGGTGATGAAATGATCATTTATGCAGATGCCAATAGCGGGTATTCCATCGATGAAGCTATTCGCATTGGAAGAATCCTTGAAGATCACAACTTTGGCTATTTTGAGGAGCCTGTCCGTTTTGACAACTACGAGGGCACAAAGAGAGTAGCAGAGGCGCTCCAAATACCCATTGCCGGCGGCGAGCAGGAACCAAGCATGAATAATTTCAGATGGCTGATAAAAAGCAATGCATTGCAAGTACTGCAACCCGACCAGTTTTACTTTGGAGGTATGATCCAAACAATGAAAGTTGCAAGAATGGCTCATTTTGCGGGAATGCAATGCACACCTCATATGTCAGGAAGAGGCTTGGGTTACTTGTACATGATGCATTTTGTATCAGCTCTTCCTAACGCAGCACCATTTCATGAATTCAAGGGATTGAATGAAGATCTGCCAATGGAATGCCCGACTTCCGATCTCGCTATTGATAAAAGCGGGACAATCAAAGTACCGACAGGGCCCGGACTTGGAGTAGTCATCGATCCTGATTTCATTGCAAAGCACAAGGTTGTCACTGTGTAGCAATAAAATCAGTCCTTCTCGAACACCCGTGCATTCTTGCGGATGAAGTGGATCTGCTCGAATTTCTCAGAGTTCAGCTTGTCATCGGTGATCATGCCACGAAAATCGTCCAAGGAGGCAAACCGCTTCTGTTTCATCCACCATTTCAGATCCTCCAGCATAGTAGAAATATAACCCAGCCCCTGGATGTAGAGCACCGAGCAGAACTGGGTGACCGCCGCTCCCGCAAGCAGCTGCTTGACCACCCCTTCGTATCCGTGAATCCCGGTATTGGCAGCCAGGTCGCATTTGACGTGCCTGGACAGTACGCCAACCCAGCGCAGGGAGTTGGAGAGCTCTTCAGGTGCGCTCAGGTAGCTTTCCGAGGTCACTTCCAGCTGTTCGATATCGATATCCGGACGATAGTACCGGTTGAAAACGACCAGCGCAACAGCGCCCGCCTGCTCCATCTCCTTTGCCGCGCCGATGATATTGGAGAAATAGGATCCGATTTTGACGGATACGGGGATCTTTACCTGTTTTTTGACACCGGAAATGATGGAATTGATGGTGTTTTCAAGGAAACCGTGCTCCATGGCATCTTCGTTTAGCAGATGCGTCGACACATTCAGCTCAATGCCGTCGGCGCCGGCTTTCTGGACCTCTTCAGCAAACGATATCCAACCCCCCGGACTGTAGCAGTTGATGCTGGCGATCACCGGTATCGACACCTCGTTTTTTGCCTTTTCGATGTAGCTGAGATAAGGACGCAGGGTCTGACCTTTAGAGATATTCTTAATGTGACTCGCCGCTTCAGGATACCAGAAATACATATCGTCCTGATCCAGCCGGCCCTCCAGTTCGCTGGAGATCTGCTCCTCGTACAGGGACCTCAGTACCACTGCACCGGCACCATGAGCCTCACATGCACGCAGGTTTTCGAGATCCATGGTAATGGGCGACGAACTCACAACCAACGGGTTTTTCAGTGTGAGTCCCATGTATTTCGTGGATAAATCCATTGCATCCTCCCGGCATTATGCCTTTAATCCATTGTCTGTTGTAATCGTGTTACGGAAGTTATCATCCGTCAGCAGGTCGGGGTTTTTGATGATTTCCCGGAGCGCAGACCAGGCTTTTCCGAGGTTCTTTTGTGCACCCGGACTCAATATTTCCTCCATTTCCCACTCGTATCCCCTGATCTGCAACAAATAGGCGGGGGGGGGGTTTCCGTAAAGCGTCTCATAAAGTGCCAAAATAAAACCGGGTGATACCGAATGCATGGTAAATGTCGCCTTTTCATCCGCCGTGACAATATCAATGTCAAAATCCTTGATCTTATCATCCATACTGGCATCAACAAAGAGAATCAGATCATGTTCTATAATTATCGTAACATCTTCTACCTGAAGCTGATAACCAGTTTCAAGTGTTATATATTCGAGATACTCTTTCGGTATCTGACTCTCAACAAGATCGATCAGTGCCTTGCCCAGGCCGTCGTCCTGCCGGCCCGGATTGCCATACCCGTAAATGAGCATTCGTCTTCTGTCAGTCATCTGTTTCCGTGTGATGCCATTTCGTACTTCCCGAAAGATCACCATTTTTAGTGCGCAAAAGCAAGGAAATAACAATTTTCGAAATCACCTTGTTTTGCGTTCGATCAGACACCCGTGGCTGTCGTACAGGGCGACCTCCAGCGGCATCCTTCCAAGGGCATGCGTGGCGCAGCTCAAACAGGGATCATAGGCACGGATCGCCACTTCCACGGCATTCATCATGGGCTCGGTAATGGTTTTTTGTCCGCTCATCTCCTTCCTGGCAACATAAGCCACCGCCTCGTTCATAGGTTGATTGTTATGTGTGGTCGAAACGATCAGGTTGGCCATGGTGATCTGGTCCTGCTCGTTCACCCGGTAGTGGTGAAACAGTGTGCCACGGGGAGCCTCCAGCAGGCCAACACCTTCAGATTGCCGGGCACCTTTTGTTGCCAGGTCATCTTTAAGGATATCAGGATCTTCCAGCAAATTTTTAATGCTTTCAGCGGCAAAAAGAGTCTCAATCAGACGCGCCCAGTGCGTGTGCATGCACATGTCATTGGGCTTGCCGCCGGTGTACACCTTGTACGCTTCAAAAGCCTGCTGCGCCCGGGGCGTGGGAATAAACTCACAGGTGTTGAGCCTGGCCAGCGGACCCACACGATACCAGCCTTTCTCTTTTCCGAGTTCGGTCAGGAAGGGGAACTTCATGTAACTCCACGAGCGCACCTCCTCCCCGATGTAATTGAGATACTCCTGGCCATCGATGTCATGCAAAATCTTACTGCCTTCGGAATCGACCGCCCTGAGCCGTCCATGGTACAGGTCAAGTGCGCCGTCATCACCGACCAGACTGAGATGGTTGGAAGGAAAGCGCGAGAAATTATCAAGCAGTTCGCTGTTTTTCTTGTGATAGTCCAGGAAAAGCGCAATAGCCGATTCCGCCCATTCGATCATGGCATCGGCATTAAGCGGATCCTCACCCTTCAGAAAGAAATCCCTCTCATCAACACTCAGACTTTTATTGACACCGCCCGGGATGGCTCCGGTGCCGTGTATTTTCTTGCCTGCAGTGGCCTTGATGATCTCCTGGCCGAACTTGCGCATCATGATACCCTGTACGGCCAACTCCTTGTACTCCGATGATTTGGCCAGGGCAATCACGTTGCGGACAGCAGGATCCGCATCCATTCCAAACAACAGGTCCGGAGAGGCGAGATGGAAAAAGTGAAGCGCATGGGACTGCAATATCTGTCCGTAATGCATCAGCCTTCTGACTTTTTCCGCTGTCGGTGTCAGTCCGTCGCCCGTTCCGGCACCCACGACCACATCCATCGCCTTCGCCGCCGCAAGGTGATGACTCACCGGACAGATGCCACACAACCGCTGCACGAGAACAGGCGCCTCCCAGTATGGCCGTCCCTGTATGAACCGCTCAAAACCCCGGAATTCGACAATGTGGAGCTTGCTCTGGATGACTTCGCCCTCGTCATTCAGGTGAATCGTCACTTTGCCGTGACCTTCAACCCGGGTAAGCGGCGAGATGGTGATTTTCTGTGCCATAGTATTTGCATCAGTCAAATTTGAATACTTCGTAGGGCAGATCCATCTTCCTGTTGTTGAGCAGCGCGGTGAGCGCTCTCCAGAGCAGATCAGCATCCGGCGGACATCCCGGGAGGAAATAGTCGATTTTTACCACTTCGTGGCACGGATAGACCCGGTTCAGCAGCACCGGCAGTTCCTCGTCATTCGGAAGGATCTTGTTCTCGTTGTAATTGCGCACCGACGGACCATTGAGGTACGCCTCCTCCAGACACTCCCGAACCGAAATGCCGTTGCGCATCGCGGGCAGTCCGCCCATGATGGCACATTCGCCTACGGAAACGAGGATGCGGCAGTGATTCCGGAAATCCTTGAGCACATGCACGTTTTCATCCAGGCAGCACCCACCTTCGATCAAGCCGATGTCACACTCTCTGGCAAATTCCTTGATGTCATTTATCGGCGATTTGTTAAAATCCACCAGTTCGATCAGATCCAGTATGCGCTCGTCGATGTCCAATAGCGACATATGGCAACCGAAACAGCCGGCAAGCGATGCGGTGGCAATAACCGGTTTTTCCATTAGCAATCTCCTTTCGGGGCTGGTTGTGATTCGATATTATTTACATGTCGCTGCCTATCGGATGCCGGTCATATTTGCGACGCCCGATCGGGGTTTTGAAACCCTCGCCGCGGGGCATGATGGCTCCGACAGGACACACTTCAACGGCCTTGCGGGCACGCTCTTCTGTAAGCTGACCCGCCAGATCGGGATCCAGATAAATTCTGGTCTCGAATCCGCGGTCCAGGAAAGCGAAAATACTCCTTCCCTTTTCATCTTTGATCGCACGCACGCACCGTTTGCACAGGATGCACCGGTTGTGGTCTTTGACGATCCTCGGATGAGAGGCGTCAATGTTGCGTTTCGGATAGAAATACGGATAACGGGGAACCGTCATTTCAAAACGGTAGGCCAGAGCCTGCAACTCGCACTCTCCGCTTTTTTCACAAGAGGGACAGAAATGGTTTCCCTCAACAAAAAGCATCTCAACGATTGATTTTCGCATCTCATTGAGTTCCTCCGTTTGGTTTTCGATCTCCATCCCCTGGGATATTTTCGCGGTGCAGGCGGTCATCAGCTTCCCATTCACCCTGACGGTGCAGACCCGGCAGGCCCCTTTCGGAGGAACGCCTTCCAGGTTGCAAAGCGTCGGTATGAACTGGTCATTCTGGCGTGCGGCATCGATGATGCTGGTGCCTTCCCTGGCCAGACATTTCAACCCGTCGATCGTAAAATTGTTCAGATCAGCCATAATTTCACCCGATTATTGGTTAATCCACTGCGGTATATCGCCCGGTTGCAGCGATCGCTTCCTGGGTGGCCTGGGTCAGATCAAAGCCCGAGTCATAGCGAACTTCGCCCCGAACTTTCTGGTCATACAGATGCCGGAAGTTCTGTATACTGGTGATGATGGGATTGGCCGCTGTCTGACCCAGTCCGCACCGGCTTGCTTTCAATATGGCAGCCCACTCCAGCATTTCACTGATATCCGATTTTGCTCCGCGCGCATTCAGGATTTTCAGCAGTTTGTTGCGCAGAATCACCGGCATGATCCGGCAGGTGGAGCACGACCCGCAGGACTCCTCAATGAAAAAGGATGTGAAGTTGAGTACCACATCCTGCAGCAGGTCGCGCGTATGGTTGAAGATGATCAGCGAACCGCCGGTGGAGAGATCGGCATAGCAGAGGATACGGTCAAAGTCGGACGGCCCCACCAGCGATCCGGAAGGTCCGCCCACCTGCACGGCTATCACATCATCCGCGCCTGCCATCCCGCAGATGTCATTGACACTGAATCCCCATTCGACCTCGTAGACGCCCGGATAGCGGCAGTCGCCGGATATGCTGAGTACCTTGGTTCCCGTTGAGTCGGTCGTACCGAACGATCGATACCAATCCGCCCCGTTCAACAGCACCTTCACGGCGGAACAAAACGTCTCCACATTGTTCACGACAGTCGGCTTGTCCAGATACCCTTTTTCCACCGGGAAAGGAGGCTTGTCACGCGGCTCGCCCCGCTTTCCTTCAGCCGATTCAATGAGCGCCGACTCCTCACCGCATACATACGAACCCGCTCCGAACTGAATACGCACATCAAAATCGAACCCCTCGATTCCCGCGATGTTTTTGCCCATAAGGTTTCGCTTGTGGGCCCCTTCAATCAGCTTTTCAAGATAAATCTTAAGGTATTTATACTCATGCCGGATGTACAGAATGCCCTGCCGGGCGCCGATGGCATAGGCCGCTACCACCATGCCCTCAAGCAGCAGTTTGGGACGCTCGGTCAGGATCACCCGGTCCTTGAATGTGCCGGGCTCACCCTCGTCGGCATTGCAGATGATATATTTCTCATCGGATTCGGTCTTGCGGCAGATCTCCCACTTCATACCCGTCGGGAAACCGGCACCGCCCCGGCCACGGATATTCGACCGTTTCATCTCGTCGATGACCTGCTGCGGGGTCATGGCCGGAAGCTTCTTGCGGATCACCTCACCCGGCTTGTAATCGGGATCCAGCACCGGTCCGATCTTGCGGATGTTGTTACTGACCACCGCGCGGATGTCGGGATTGCTGTTCTGGCCGTCACCGTATCCTTCCACCACCAGCTCCTCCATACTTTTGCCCGCCCGGATGTCACGAATCAGCTCCTTCACCCGGAAGGGTGTCAGGTTGGGAAAGATTTTGCCGTTGATGATGGCGGCCGGCTCCTGATCACTCATGCCGATGCAGGAAGTGTCGAACAGACCGATGAGCCCGTCCCGGGTCACGGAGTTGAACGGGATGCCCGCCTCGACCTCGAACGTGCGTGCCACCGCATCCCGCCCCATCATACAGGCGTTTACACTGGTATTCAGATAGATGGAATATTTGCCGGTGGGCTTTTTGGAGAAGAAGTGATAAAACGATCGGGTCTGTTCAACATCGGCCTTCGAAATACCCAAATCCTCTGCAATCCGTGCGATTGCCTGGTCACCGATGAACCCCTGATCACTTTGAACATCAATAAGAATGTCCATCAGGCGATACACATCGTGATTATACCTGTCAAGAATGGAGCTGATACTTTCTTCCATAATATTACCTGTTTAATATTTTAAGAAAGCACTCCTGCCGACCAATAGATTCTACTGCAACTTACAATAAGTCTGGAAGTTTATCCACTGTTATATCAACATTTTGTTTTGTGGATGATGCTCACCCGGATACCCGTTTCTGCCTGCAGATTATGTCAGTTAACCGTTAATTCGGATATCCTGCGCGCCAGTTCCGGCAGCGCAGCTTCCACCCGGGGCGTCAAGCCTTCCTTCATCTCGAGGGAGGCAGGCTGGATGGCGGCAATGACCACCTCCTCCGGCAACGTGCCCATCTTTTTAGCGAGATTCAGCACCATGAGGATGTCCAGGTCATGCAGGGAATACCCGACCGTCTTTATGCTGCTCACCTCATCCGGGGTGAAAATCCTGATTTCACCCGGACTGCCACCAAAATCGACCGCATCTGCGATGATAACCCGGTTGAAATCCTCAAGGTGATGAAGCAGGGTCATGCCACCGGTGGCCAGTTCCAGTATGCTGACATGATCCGGCAGTTTTCCAAGGTGCTCCAGGACGCGAACACCGGCTCCGTCGTCGGTCATCAGCGTGTTTCCAATACCAATAATTGCCGTTTTTTTTGTATATGTCATGCGATTTTCGCCATTTACTCCAACTGCAGGAGTCACGCCAGAAAAATCCTGTCGCCTTGAGAAACCACCACAGCTCATCCTGATAGCGGGAGGTATTTCAACGCTTCCACTCCACGTTCAGGAAATGCGTAGAGCAAGAAATACAGGGGTCGTACGCCCTGACCAGCATCTCGAGGTTCAACTCTATCTCCTTTTCCGGTTTGTCCAAAAGCTGGGGTGCAAATGCTTCAAAATCGTGCTGGATGTTGTTGTGATTCTGATTGGTGGGGATGACACAATTCGCCTGCTTGCAGATACCCTCCTTGTCGTACGTGTAATCGTGAAACAGGATGCCCCGCGGCACATCCACAGCACCCACACCGCGTCCCGCTTTCGGTGTGATCTCCGGACGGGGTTCATCCTTATAGTCCTCCAGGAGTCGGTCAATGAGCGATACCGAATCCTCGATGGAATGGACGAACTCGACCAGCTGAGCCACATTGTTCATGAACGGATTGTGACAGATCGGCTTGAGTCCGAATTTCTCTGCCCATTTTTTTGCCAGGGGCGAGAGCTTATCGTGGTTCAGGTTGAAACGGGCAAGGGCCCCTACCATGAACGCTTCGCGCTTGTTCTTGCAGTACTTGGCTGTGGACTGCGGGACCACGAACTCGTTGACCACGCTCGCATATTCTTCCACAGGATAGGTGCCGGCATCCGTTGAACCGATCACTCCGTCATAGAGCGCGTATTCGTCCTTCGCCGTCAGGGCGATGAACTCGGTTTCACGGGTGAAATCCGGCAGTGCACCCGCATTATCCAGAATGATGCCGGCTACTGTTTCCGCTGTCCCTACCAAATCCAGCAGTTTCTGACGGTATTCCTTCAGCTTCAACGGTGAAGGGGTCTTGTAGAAACCGCCCGGAATCAGGTTGGTTGGATGGGTGGTGCGCCCGCACACCACTTCCGAAAATTCGTTGGCCAGGCGGTGCAGTTTCACCACGGCCAGCACGACATCTGTATGGGTCCGTACCAGCGGGACCACACTCCCCGTTCCGAACAGATCCGGCGAGATCAGGTATCCCAGATGCAGGATGTGGCTCTGCATGTTCTCGCCGTGGATGGCCAGACGCCGCAGAAGCTGACTCTGCTGCGAGATTTCAATGCCCATAGCCGCTTCGGTGGCCTTGAGCGAGGCCAGCGTGTGACCGATGGAGCAGATCCCGCAGATGCGCGAGGTAATCTGCGCCAGCTGGTGGTACGGCTTTCCGCGTAAAAACGCCTCGAAAAGGCGCGGGGCCTCGGAAACTTCCCACATCACCTTTTCAACCTTGCCATTCCTGGCATTGAGGATGATATTACCGTGCCCCTCGACACGGGTCAGATGCTCGACATTGATGTTGATTTCTTTCATTTAAATCCCTCCTCGACCATTACTTTTTCGAGCACTTTGACACCATCAAAAGAGAACACCCGGGCAGCTTCCAGGATCTCCTCTTTCGTGAATTCCGCCTTGGCAAAGGCCGCAAGACCAAACCGTAGCAGATCTTCATTTTTCATCACGCTGTGGCAGCCCTCGCAGTTATACCCGCGACGTGTGCAGTAGGCGTTACAGTTGGCATAGGTTATCGGACCCAGACAAAGAACGCCGCGCGACAGCAGGCAGCCCTGCCTGCGGTTGGGACATTCCGAACAGACCGACACCCCGTTGATGTCGTATTCCCTGCAGAGTTCGGAGAAAACGCAATCGCCGCTCACGAAGCAGTTCCTGCAGTCCTGTTCGTGCTCTGAGAGCAGCAGTTCCACGACCTCACGCCGCTGATCGTACACCGGCCGACTCCTGGTGGATACCTTCAGTCCGTCCGCCACCGGGAGCGTGCAACTGGACTGCAACCCGGGCCAGCCGCCTTCCAGCACCTCCACCACGCACAGCCGGCATCCCGCCGGACGCGCCTGTGCATTGAGGGGATTAAAGCAGAGGGTGGGCAGGTGCACCCCATTTGCCCGGGCCACATCCAGCACTTTCTGGCCCTCCTTGCAATCATATTCGGTGTCATTGATGATTATTTTCATATCACGCACCCTCCCTTATGTCACAACGCAGGCATCGCTTCGCTTCCATGACGGCACACTGATCGTCCAGGCACATGACCACCTCCCGGAAATTGTTCATCCGTTCTTTGGCGGGAATGGTCAGTATGTCCGCCCGCGGTAGCGGATCCTCATTATTTGGCGGATTCATGGAATACTCGAACTGCGTGAGCCCCTGAAGCCGGTCCAACCGGTCCTCGCCCATCAGTTTGCGGTCCATCTGACGGGCCGCGTTCTTCCCGTGCGCCACGGCTTCGATGACCGTGGCCGGACCGAGCACCGCATCCCCGCCGGCAAACACCCGGGGATGGCTTGTTTCCATCGAATAGGGATCAACGGATATGCGCTGCCTGTGGTTTATGAACTGGTCGGCCATGTCACCGGCAAATTCCGCATCGATCTGCTGGCCGATGGCCGTTACGATGTAGTCGGCCATGATGGTGACCGTCTCGTATTCCACCGGTACCGGTTTGCGCCGGCCCCATTTTGTGAACTCATCCATCTTCATTTTGCGGAACACCATGCCGGCAGCCCGTCCTTTTTCGACCAGGATCTTTTCCGGGGCCAGCAGGAAGTAGAACTCAATGCCTTCCTTCTTGGCTTCGCCAATCTCTTCGGGATAGGCCGGCATGTCGATTTCCTCACGGCGGTAGGCAATGATCACTTTTTCGCAGCCCAGCCGGTGTGCGGTCCGGGCCACATCCACCGAGACATTTCCGCCGCCGATCACCAGGAGCCGCTTGCCCAGATCCACTTTTTCGCCCAGATTCATCTGGCGCAGCAGTTTCATGCCGTTCAGCACGCCGGGCTTGTCCTCATTCGGCAGGTTCATCGGCAGGTCGTTCTGGGCGCCGACACCCAGGAAGACCGAATCGTACTTCTGGAGCACGTCTTCGAATGGTATGTCTTTGCCGACGGTGGTGTTCAGCCGGACGTGCACCCCCAGGTCGATGATCTGCTGGATTTCCCAGCGCAGGATGTCGCGTGGCAGGCGGTAGGGCGGAATGCCCCACATCAGCATGCCGCCCAGCTCCGACTGCGCCTCGAAGATGGTAACATCGTGACCGAGCCGCTTCAGGAAAAAGGCCGCCGTGAGCCCGGCAACCCCGCCGCCCACAATGGCGATCTTCTTGCCGGTGGCGTCCAGATTACCGAGTTCGGGCCGATATCCGGCCTTACCTTCAAGGACCTTGTCGGAACAGAATCTGTGGATCATCATCACGGAAAGTGGCTGATCCATCAGGTTGCGCTGACACCGTTTTTCGCAGGGATGGTCACACACACGGCCGCAAATTGCAGGGAAAGGATTGTCCTGGCGCTGCAATTCATACGCTTCGCCGTAGCGCCCTTCGGCCACCAGCTGCATCTGTCCGGGCACGTCGGTGCCGGCCGGACACGTATCCTGGCACGGGGTCAGGAACAGCGAAGCACAGGTCGACGACGGACATTTCTTGTTCAGGATGTGCTGCTCGTATTCGTGGCGGAAGTATTTCAGCGTGGTGAGCACCGGATTGGGTGCCGTTCCGCCAAGCGCGCACAGCGAGCCATCACGGATCTGCACGGAAAGGCGCTCCAGCAATTCGATATCGCTCATTTTACCGCCGCCCTGGCAGATGCGCTCCAGGACTTCGAGCATACGGCGGGTGCCCATCCGGCAGGGTGTGCACTGTCCGCATGACTCTTCCACACAGAACTCCAGAAAATACCGGGCGATATCCACCATGCAGGTATCCTCGTCCATGGCCACCATACCACCGGAACCCACAATGGAGCCGAGTTCCTGGAGGTTTTCATAGTCCACCGCCACATCGAGAAACTCTGCGGGGATACATCCACCCGAAGGACCGCCGGTCTGCACAGCCTTGAACGCACGTCCGTACTGCATCCCGCCGCCGATCTCGTAGATGATATCCTTCATTTTGGTACCCATGGGGATCTCCACGAGTCCGGCCCGCTCGATTTTACCCACCAGGGAGAAGACCTTGGTCGCCTTGCTACGCTCGGTGCCCATACTGTTGAACCACCGGGCGCCCTTTTCGAACACCATGGGGATATTGGCCCAGGTCTCCACATTGTTAACATTGGTCGGCTTTCCGAAAAGTCCCGAGTTGGCCGGGAAGGGAGGCCTTGGCTTTGGCTCGCCCCGCTTTCCTTCGATGGATGCGATCAGCGCCGTTTCCTCGCCACAGACGAACGCGCCGGCACCTTCCATGATGCGCAGATCAAACGAGAAGTCGCTGTCGAGGATGTTTTCACCGAGGATGTTGAATTCTCGGGCCTGCAGGATCGCCTTTTCAAGCCGTTTGATCGCCAGCGGATATTCCGCGCGCACATACAGTATGCCTATGGATGCGCCAATAGCGTAGCCGCCGATGATCATGCCCTCGATCACGCTGTGGGGGTCGCTTTCCAGCACGGCGCGATCCATATAGGCGCCGGGATCCCCCTCGTCCGCATTGCAGATCACGTATTTCTGGTCGCCGGGAGTGTCCTTGGCAAACTGCCACTTCTGTCCGGTCGAAAAACCGGCGCCACCGCGCCCCCGTAGTCCTGATTTTTTCACCTCGTCGATCACGCCCTGGGGCTTGAGGTCCACAAGCATCTTTTGTGCTGAGCGGTATCCGCCCCTGGCGATATACTGTTCGATGGATTCGGGATTGATAACACCGCAGTTCCTCAGTACGATGCGCACCTGCCGGGCAAGAAACGGCAGCTCTTTCAAATTGGGAATGTCTTCGTAATGCCAGCTATAATTGAGTTTACCATGCTCGCACACCGATAGTTCCTCGCTCAGCTGGCCCATGGCAAACTCCTTGACCGGCCGGCCTTCAATCAGGTGTTCTTCGACAATTCGTTTCATCTTGGCGGTGGTGACATTTTGGTAGGTCACCCGCGGCTTGCCAGGTAATTTTATATCCACCAGAGGCTCGGCATGGCACATTCCGATGCAGCCTACGGTCACTATTTCAGGCTGAATACCGGTTTCTTGCCAGTATCCCGTGTACTCCCGGGTGAAATCCACCAGCTTGTTTCCGCCCGCGGCAATCCCGCAGGTGCCAAGACCGAAAACGATCTGGGGTTTGGAGGATTCCAGGGAGTTCATCCCGATCCTGGCCATTTCGTTGAGGTCCACCTTAGTTTTGACAGTCATGGGCTCTCCTACTCGAATTTCTCAAGAATACTTTCCAGATGGGTGGGTTTCACCCTGCCGAACGTTTCCTCGTCGATCATGATAAGCGGGGCCAGGCCGCAACAACCCAGGCAGCGTACGCTCTTCATGGAGAAGCGGTGATCCCTGGTGGTTTCGTCTTCCTTTATGCCGAGCGTTTCCCGGAGCTTTTGCATCAGACCCTTGGAACCCTTCACATGGCAGCCGGTCCCCACGCAAACGGAGATATGGTGACGCCCCGGGGGATGCAGATTGAACTGGGCGTAGAACGTGGCAATACCATACAGGTCGGTATAGCTGGTGCCGATGGCATCCGCCAGGTACCTCATGTGCTCGTCGCGGAGAAATCCGTATTCATTTTGTGCCAGCTGCAGCAGCCGGATCTTCTGGTGCTCAGGATCTTCCAAAGAGCCTACGATTTTATCCAGGGTCCATTTCTCTTCCCAGACCAATGGTCTTGTCGCTGCAGGTCTTGGCGCTGTAGGTCTTGTCGCTGTTTCAGGCATGGTTATACCCCACTAAGTTCTTCCAACCAGGTGATTCGTTCTTGTATCACTTCTTCGTCAATGGTGGGGGGTGTGCCACCACCGTTGGTGCAGCCTGCCAGACAGGGGTACACATGCACTGGTCCCCTTGCCATTTTTGCCTGAGCCAGCTTTTCCGGCAGATCCCTGCGGATTCCAAATCCATTCCGGCCGGGGGCAGGCACACCCGGATGCCGGAAACCCGTTTCCACCGTATGTCCGTCGTATACGGCTCCGTCAGGATCCATGAAATCCAGGTCGCATTCCAGCTGCTTGAAAAGTTCCAGAAGATTCGCAGCCGTCAGCACGTAATTGAAATCCTCCACTTCCTTCATAGCCGAGCAGGGACTCACAAGACATATGTTTTTGCTTACCTCATCCAGCAGCAGCGACCATGGACTGTTTTCCGGCTTCACTTCCAGCGTGTTGAGTTCACGTTCCATGAAATAGTTCTGCGCGGCCCGGCACCAGCTGGCCAGCACCGGCTTATCGGATTGTTCGTCCATTTGGGCGGACAGGGCCATGTAGTAATCGTACTGAAGGACCTTTTGGAACCCGATGTGCCTCAATCCGGCAATGGCGTACCGTTCGGCCAGCTCCGGTTTCATGAGACGCAGCGTATTATGTTTCTGCACAAACGCCGCCAGCGCCACCGAGTCAACGGCAATGGAAAGCTTTCTCTTTTTCACCTCCATGGCCAGGGTCTCCACGGGTGAGCGGTTGCCCAGGGCGCCAACCGGACAGGTGGAGATGCACTGTCCGCACCGGATACATCCGTTGGCATCGAACCCGATGTTCAACGGAGTCGATATGATTGCTTCGCTGCCCTTCTCCACCACACCGAGGGCGTCCACACCCATCACATCCTGACAGATATGCACGCATCGCCGGCAGAGAATGCATTTCCTGGGATTGTACTTGATCACCGAACGGTTGTCGATCTCCATGTCCCGCAGGATGATCCCGAAATCCATATCCTTGTTTCTGGACGGAGGCATGTCCGTGAACCGCTTTATATAATAAAGCACCTGTTCCTTCCTGACCGGGCATCCACGGATGTAAAAATCAACATCGACAACTTCGTTGATGGCCTTGGCCGGGTAAATGTCAAAAAACTCGTTGCCCTTGATCTGCTTTTTGGCACCGGGATAGACTTCAGCGAGCGCTTCGCTGTCCGGCCACTCATTGCGTAGTTTGTTGACGCAACCGGTCGTGGCGCAGTCCCCCAGGGCAATGAGAATTTTGGCATGTGAACGGATTTCCTTGAGGCGCTCGGCATCTCCTGGACGGTTGATGGAGCCCTCTACAAAGGCAATGTCGTAGTCGTCCGAATGCTCTTTCATCACCTCTCTGAACGAAACGATATCGACATGTTCGATCAGTTCCAGTATCTCTTCCTCCAGATTCGCAATCTGCAATTCACATCCTTCACAGCTTGCGAAGTCAAAAACCGCTATCTTTGGTTTCATGGGTAACCTCCGGCCCCCTTAATGGGTCCAGCATATAAGAGCATTCAAATAAAGAACTAAAAGGCAGGTCCACTCACCTTAACTTCATCAGCTCTCCCGGGTTCGCGCCCGTATTATGCCTGGAAATATTTTTTAAGTGAGTTTTTCTGCTGCTTTAAACAATACAAAACAATAGTAACACAGCCCCATCCTTACGGATGTCGGATGGTCATTCAATACCTTATAGATTATAGTAATGAAACTCATTTACGTTGTCAAGCATTACTCTTTCCAGGTGGATAATGGTGCATTCAGTGAGCTGTGTCGAAATCGAAGCGACCGGCGAACCCATCCCGCCGGCTTATCTTTTATTTGATTTCGGCCAAGAATCCACTGACATTGCACTTTGGCAAACCACCTGTCCGCAACCGGCACCGGTCTTTGATAGACTCGTAAACCTGCTTCAAACACGTGATATCCACAATACCCGCTAAAACCGCAATAACCGAATCACCTGCTTTATTCCAGATTGCCGTCCATTTAGCATCCTTTACAATGCACGAAACAATCGCACTGCCTGTAATAAAATGTAATGCGCGAATCGCGCATGGAAGCCGCTTTGCAGACATACGTTCCAAACCGGAGTACTGCCGTGCCTGAACACCAGCATTCACGTGAGATCCGGGTAAGTGGACTCGTGCAGGGTGTCGGGTTCCGGCCGTTCGTGTACCGGCTGGCACATCAGCACAAACTGGCGGGATGGGTCCACAACACTGATGACGGTGTCGTTATCCGGGTGGAGGGCAGCCCGCATCAGATCGAATCCTTTCTGGTCAAGCTCAGGACGCATCCTCCCAGGGCGGCTCAACTCTACTCCGTAGAGCAGGTCACATGCGAGCCAGGCGGCTTTGCGGACTTCCGGATTGTGAAGAGTCGCAGCAAGACGGACCGTATCACGCAGGTATGTCCCGATATCACCGTGTGCGACGAGTGCCTGCAGGACATGAAATCGCAGCCGCACCGTCTGGACTATCCATTCATCAACTGCACACATTGCGGTCCGCGGTTCACCATCATCCGCGAGCTGCCCTACGACCGGCCGTCCACCACAATGGCCCCGTTCGAGATGTGCGACACGTGCCACAGCGAGTACGAATCGCCCGGGGACCGCCGGTTTCATGCACAGCCGGTGGCGTGCAACGAGTGCGGTCCGGTGTACACGCTGATCCGGCATGGGCGGGAGGATGCAGCCGGCGGCCGGCGCGACCGGCATGTCACCGGAATCACGAACATTCTGGAAATGTGCATCCGGCTCATTGCCGAAGGCGGGATCATCGCCATCAAAGGACTGGGCGGCTATCACCTGATGTGCGACGCCGTGAATGAGGCAGCGGTCAGGCGGCTGCGCGATGCCAAGCTGCGTGACGGCAAACCGTTTGCGGTGATGGTGCGGGATGGCGAATCCGCCGGAAGATTTTGCGAGATCACGACGCAGGAAGCAGAGGTGCTGGCCTCGTGGCGCCGGCCCATTGTCCTGCTAAGGGAGCGGATCGGGGCCAGGGATAAGAATCCGTCTGGACGCGGCCGTGAGCAGACGGAACAGGCAGATCAGGCAGCACAGACGAATCAGTCGGAACAGACGGCAAAAGCTGATCAAACGGTCCGGCCATTGGATAGGGAACTACCCGGACAAGAATCACTATCCAGTCATTCATTTCGGCCGGCATCCGACATCAACCCCGGATGCGCAACCGTTGGCGTGATGCTCCCCTACATGCCATTTCACCATCTGCTTTTTGAGCGGATTCCGGATGCCGTCCTGGTCATGACCAGCGGCAACCTTTCCGATGAGCCAATCGTGATGGACAACGACGTGGCCGTGCGGACCTTCCGACATATGTCCGACGCCACGCTCGTATACAACCGCGATATTCACAACCGAACAGACGACTCGGTGGTGTTTGTGGCTCGCAAAGCGCCGCGGATCATTCGACGGTCGCGCGGCCATGTCCCTGAGCCTGTGCGCCTCGCCTGGCCGGCTGAAGGCATTCTGGCCGCCGGCGCCGAACTGAGTCACTGTTTTGCCGTCGGCAAGGGGTACGAAGCGATGCTCAGCCAGCACATCGGCGACCTCAAAGACCCCTCCACTTTCTCCTTCTTTGAGGAATCGGTCTCCCGCTTCTGCTCGCTGTTCCGTGTGAAACCGACTGTTGCGGCGTGTGATTTGCATCCGGACTATCTCTCGACACGCTATGCGCACCAGCTTGGCCTCCCCGTCGTTGAGGTGCAGCACCATCACGCGCATATTGCCGCCTGCATGGCCGAGTTCCATCTGGATGAACCGGTCATCGGTGTATGCTGGGATGGGACCGGACTGGGCACCGACGGCAACATGTGGGGTGGTGAGTTCCTGCACGCCGATCTGACCTCCTTCGAACGATTCGCACATTTCCGCTACCTGCCGCTTCCCGGCGGCGACAAGGCGGCCAAACAGACCTGGCGCTCCGGCCTGTCGCTCCTGCATCAGGTCTATGGGGAAGATTATCGGGAGCTCGACCTGCCGATCGTAAGAGATCTGAAAGCGAAGCCGGATTGGAGCATGATACAGCAGGCCATCGAAAGGCGGGTCAATTCCCCGCTTTCCTCCGCTGCCGGACGCCTGTTCGATGCCGTCGCCGCCATCACCGGGGTCTGCCACCACAACAGCTATCACGCCGAAGCCCCCATGAAGCTGGAAGCCATCGCCGATGCGCAGGAGTCCGATGAATACGACTTTTATTTACAAAGTGAAGAAATCTCCATGGCGCTTCCCGACAAGCCGGCTCCGTTTGAAGTAAGGGCTGAATCACGAACTATATCAGCCCAAACCGTAATCAACCCGGACCCGATGATCCGCGCCATTGTTGCCGACCTTCAGAATGGCGTTCCGCTGCCGATCATCTCGGCAAAATATCACAACACACTGGTATCGGTGATCGAAGCCGTCTCGCTCCAGATGAAATCACTTTACAGTACAAAGCGAATAATTTTGACCGGCGGAGTGTTTCAAAACCGGTATCTGCTGGAGAAGTCCGAGGAGCGGTTGGAGTCCGCCGGCTTCGAGGTGTTCAGTCCGCTCGCCATCCCCGCCAATGACGCAGGCATCGCGCTCGGACAGCTGGCTGTCGCCGCACGCCGTCAAATGACATGATCCGGCCCGTATTAACCTGCTTTAATTTCGCATCCTCCCGTTTCCTATTACCGCGGATTCGATTATATTGAGGTAACGTATGTATAATATTTTAAGCGTAGCATCTGCAAGCGCATCCGGATGAGATGGCACTGCCGGCAGCACAGCGCCGGACAACCGGTTGAATCAACCCCGAACTCCGTCGCCGCTGCTTTTCAAGCCATGTCGAAATGTCTTATTATTATTTGTAATATCTATCTGTTCGCCATAACATATTGTATTATTTACACCTTAATCAGGTAAAGCCATGTGTCTCAGCATACCGGGAAAAGTCGTATCCATTAGCGATGAGATCGCAATCGTTTCGGTCGGGGGCAGTGAAGTTACGGCCGGACTCCAGCTGCTTGACAATGTAAAGGTGGGTGATTACGTGCTCGTGCACAGCGGATTTGCGCTTCAGCTCATCAGCGAGGAGGAGGCTGCGCAGACCCTCGCGCTCATTCGTGAGCTGGAAGACCTTTCCGATGATGACGACATCCCCATTAAATAACCCGATTTTCCCATCCCAACCGCCAATATTGCTACGTGAAATACATTAAGGAATATCGCGACAAAGAGCTGGTTCGCATCCTTGTGGACCGGATCCACGCCTA
>SKXL01000140.1 GCA_007128425.1 Balneolales bacterium
ATCTGCGCAACATTTTGTCGTCCGTATTTCTCGACTACATAGTCAATAACCGCCTGGCGACCGGTATCGTCAAAATCAATGTCAATATCGGGCGGACTCACCCGCTCGGGATTCAGAAATCGCTCGAATAGCAGATCGTACTTCAGAGGATCTATATTTATGATACCGATACAGTAGGCAACAATACTTCCGGCTGCCGATCCGCGCCCGGGTCCGACAAAAACTCCGCGGTTTCGTGCTTCGGTTGTAAATCCTTCCACGATGAGAAAATACCCGGCGAAACCCATATCGCGGATGATCTGCAGTTCCTGTTCAATACGCGAGGTAATCTCCTCGGTGAACTCCCCATAACGCTTCTTTGCGCCTTCGTATGTGACATACCGCAGATAGTCATCCATGTCTGCAAACCCTTCCGGCACATTAAAGTGCGGAAGAAGAAGCTCTGAGCCCAGCTTGATGTTATCGACCTTGTCAACGATTTCCTGTGTGTTGTCGAGTGATTCGGGAAGATCGCTGAACAACTCCTTCATCTCATCGGGAGTCTTCAGGTAAAACTCGGGATTCAACCGGTTCTGGTCATCTGTGAAACGGAAGCGGTTGGGGTCGTTGATGTCAGCGTTGGTCTGCAACGCCAGCAAAATATCGTGGGCCTCGGAATCCTCTCTATTCACATAATGAGAGTCATTTGTGGCAATCATTTTTACGCCATATTCCTTGCTCCACCGTACCAGCACTTCATTGCACACGTCCTGATCACGCAGGCCATGCCGCTGAAGCTCGATGTAGTAATCCTCCCCGAAAAGATCCAGGTACCACTCGAACAGTTTTTTTGCATCTGCTTCGCCTTTTCTCAGGATGGTCTGGTTGATCTCACTCTGCAGACAACAGGTGGTTGCGATCAGTCCCTCGGAATGCGCAGCCAGCGTTTTCCGGTCGATGCGTGGCTTGTAGTAAAAGCCATCAACATACCCCAGTGAACTCAGACGCGCCAGATTGTAATAACCGGTCTTGTTTTTTGTCAGAAGTACCTGATGGTACTGTTCGCGGTTCTCACGGTCGGACATTTTTGCCGGGGTGACATAAAACTCACATCCGATGATCGGTTTTATCCCTTTCTTTTTCGCTTCATTAACGAAAGCAGGCACCCCGAACATGTTGCCGTGATCCGTAATGGCAATGCCGGGCATGCCGCTGCCGGCCACTTTGGAAATCATCCCCGAAATAGCAGCAGCACCATCCAGCAAACTGAATTGGGAGTGGCAATGAAGGTGAGAAAACTGACACATATAAAGGGCGGATTTAAAAGTCAAAAAAGAAAGCTATCAATAAAATAATACATATGCCTTCTTGACTTTTTCCTTTTTTTTCCGTGAAATTTTCCCACACAACGGAGGCAGCTTGGGACGCACCTCAGTCAGTCAGATATCTCTGTGACTGATCACTTCTCCAGCTGGAAAAAATTCAGCCAGTATCACTCTGGCAAGACGCCCGGCAACTTCAGCGGAGTCGCCAATTTCCCCCTCTTTCCATGCCGATATAAAGTCATGAACCATTGGAAAATCATCTTCGCTCGTACTGCGAATCGACTCCTGCATGTCGGTGCTTATGCGGCCGGGATTGAATGCCATGATTTCCACAGGATTTCGCTGTTGATTCTGTTCGACACCTACCGTACGCACAAACATGTCCACTCCCGCCTTGGTGCTGCAATAATGGCTCCAACCATGGTACGGTTTACCCGACGCACCTGATGATATCATAATCACACGCTTGACTATCCCGGTCTCCTGAAAGAACTCCAAAAAAGCATGAGTAAGCAGCAGCGGAGCAACAAAATTGATTTCCAGATTCTTCTTGTAGGTTTCAAAATCGTATTTGCCGGCCGGACCCACCGGCTCAAGCATACCGGCATTATTGACCAACCCGATGAATCCGGCTTCATCAGCCGGAATTTCAGCAGCGATACGCGTCATAAGGTCATGAAGCTTATCCGTATTCGTGAGATCCTGCTGCCAGATACTGACCCTGGCTCCACGAGCCTCCAGCTCCAGTACCAAATCGGACATGTCACTTCTGGCAACAAGATGAAGCACGGTTCCATCTCCAGCCAGATGCAGCGCCAGATCACGGCCAAACCCTTTTGATGCTCCCGTGACAATGATATGTTTTTTTCTGTTATTCATAGTGGATTCCATGTGCGGCCAGATATTTTCAAACTGTGATTCCGGACCCTTTTTATTCCAGAGTTTTTGTGATAAAACGATCCCAGCCATCAATATAATCCTGCCCGGTCTGGATAAAGCCGTCATTATGTCCGCCTCGCATCTCCATGAGATATTTTGGTTCGCGGGCCGCCTCAAACAGTTTTTCACCGTGGTGATAAGGTATTACCTCATCTCCCGTGCTGTGTGCTATCAATATCGGCATCTCAATCTTCTGCAAGTAGTCTATGGATGGATATCTGATGTGCATCAGCCAGTTAACAGGTATAAAAGGATATAGTTCAGCGGCGAGATTGACGGCAGATGTAAATGTTGACTCAAGAACCACACCTCCGGCATTCACCTCACTGGCCAGCCAGGCTGCCACTCCTCCGCCAAGGGATCGTCCGAATAAAATGATCTCCCGGGGATTCTTTTCCTGGACTTCCGTGAGATATCGCCAGGCAGCTATGGCATCCTTGTACGTACCCTGTTCACCGGGTTTGCCCTCACTCCGTCCGTAGCCCCGATAGTCAAAAATGAATACATCCAGCCCAAGGTTATTGAATATCATGATGCTTTCCAGCCGGCCCGATATATTGCCGGCATTGCCGTGAAAAAACAGCACACTGCCCCTGGACTCCCCGGCAGGCACATACCAGCCGTGCAAACGAAATCCGTCATCGGTATGCAGGTACACATCCTCGTAGGCAAGTCCTCGGTCCTCCGGAGTGGCAATGATATTCTTGGTGGGAAAATAGATGAATGCGGCCTGGAAAAGGTACATCAGCAGGAGTATGATAAGATACCCGCCGGTAATCAGTAGCAGAATCCATAATACCGTTGAACCTGTCACACTGCTCCTATTTCGTGCCATACATGAATAATGAAGAAACTTTTTGAATCAAGATACCGAATCCTGATTTTACTGCAAGTTGACCTGAGACCTGAATCTTCTGGCCACCCATATATTCACAATGCCACCAAGAATACAGATGCCTCCGGTCAGTTGGCCAATAATACCAGAAAAGCTTACTTCACCCCAAAACAGATATAAATTCTGTATGCCCACCAGTGTGACCACAATACCGGTGGTGAGTAGCGTATACAGTACTATTTTTTTTCCCATGATGCTGCGTTGTCTGGTTCTGATTAGCTGACTTCAGCTAAGATAATCAATGAATTCTCGACAATCACTTTTCATTATCGACAATGTAGTAAAATTCAACGAAGCAAACTTTTTTTCTTGCAACAAGCCCAAAACCGTGTCCATTTTTGGGTGCGATCAGGAAGCCATATACTCCTGTAAGCAGTGGTGAATAGCTCCACCCGAATGCAACCTGCTGTGATACAGGCGGAACCGATCAACGGGAAACGTTACATGAAACCGGGAGGGATCACCATTAAAAAAATTATCCAGAACTACATCAAGAGGAGAACAATCCACATTTTCTTTCACCTTTTTGTCCTTCCGGATGCGCCCGAGCGTTACATGCGGATGATAGGAGCGGGGTGAAAGTGATATCCCTGCAAGGTAGAGCTGTTCCTGTATGCCATCGTAAAGCTCTCTCAAAATGGGGTGATAGCGGACACCCGCCCAGAGCACAGACGGCTCACTTGGGTTGGGAAAGCAACCCGTACCCATCAGCTCGATGTCAAAGGGGCGAAATGTGACATGGGAAAGCGACTGGATTATCCGGCGAGTGCGCACCTTGTCCGTTTCCCCGATGTATCGCAGTGTCAAATGGATCTGCGACTCAGGAGTGAGTCGTATTTCAGGATGACTGGGCTGAATAGCTGCAAGGTTGCTGCGCACAAAATCAGGCAAGGCAATGGCGGTGAATAGTCGCATGGCTACCTTCAGTGACGCACATCAAATGTTTCGTACCGGACATCCGGATCAACCGGATAGCAGTCTACATTATCCACTCTTGATAGTGGCGGACCCTTCCGGCAAGCCGCTTCCACCGAACCCACATCACCCGGCCGGCCCTGCAGCATGGCTTCGACTGATCCGTCACCGGTGTTTCGTATCCAGCCGGTTACCGATCGTTCCATCGCAATATTGTGGATGTACTGACGGAATCCAACCCCCTGAACGCGGCCTTGAACCCGAATGAGATGTGTTACTATATGATTCATGACACAAAAATATTGTACCTTCTTTTGTTTTCCTAACAATTCCGATAAAACGACAGTTCTAACAATATCAGGATCAGATGAGAATTTCTCAGGATGCTTGCAAATTTTTCAAATTGAGTAAAGATGCCAAACCATAATTTGATTCAAATTCCTGATAAGCCTGCCTCATATTCAGAAAGGACTGTTAATTTATCTCATACCACAGGCAAAAACACACATTATCATATTCAATGATCATTGAGATCACACAAACTCTGGTCGGCGTATTTCTGCTTTATGCCGGAGCTGAGCTCCTCGTGCGGAGCAGTGTTGCCCTGTCGCAAAAGTTCCGGGTTACTCCGCTTCTGATCGGCGTTATTGTGATTGGATTGGGCACGAGCAGTCCGGAGCTGGTGGTAAGCATTGAAGCGACACTGATCGGCAGCGGTGAAATTGCGGTTGGAAATATTGTCGGCTCCAATATCAGTAACCTTGCGCTCATTCTCGGGATCGCGGCCCTCTTCCACCCGATTCGCGGTCAAAAGGATCTCCTTCGGCGTGAAGTGCCGGTTATGATTGCGATCTCGCTGCTGATGACCTTGCTGCTCTGGAACGGAGTACTCTCGCGCCTCGACAGCCTGGTGCTGCTCAGCGGACTAATAATTTATCTTGTGATGACCATCCGTGACAATATCACTCCGGCCATTGCAGAAATGGAAGTCGCATTTCGCCGGTTCAGCACACCCGTTGTTGTTACAGGGGCGCTGTGCGGCCTCGGAATTCTCGTGCTTGGTGCGCACATAATGATTTCAGGGGCAACTGGAATCGCTCGCGCATTTAACATACCCGAAGGTGTGATCGGATTAACAATTGTTGCGGTCGGCACCAGTCTGCCGGAACTTGCCACGGCCGTCGTCGCCGCACTTCGTAAACAGAGCGAGCTCATATTGGGCGCACTGGTCGGATCCAATATTTTGAACATTTTGCTTGTTCTCGGCGTGACCGGTATTGTCAGGCCGGTGTACCTGGTCGATATCATGCTGGATGATCTGGTACTGATGTCGGCTTTGGCCGTACTCATGATCCCGGTGATCAGAACGGGTTACGTGGTGAGCCGGTTAGAAGGTTTCATGCTGCTGGTCATCTACTGCGGATATATGGGTTGGCTGTTCATGCGGTAAAAAAAACTGTTATTAGTCTTTTGTTTTCTGTGATATCGCCCCACTGGTCAGCCAATAATTCTTGCTGAAAAAGGTTTCATGGACACATTCAGGATCGCATCCGCTGCGGAATTCGGCAGCGCATTCTTGTTTTCATCCGATGAGAGATTGAGCGCAGTTTCTACATTTTCCGGCGTTGCGCCAACCGGGGTTATGAGATCATGGAGTTTTTTTTGGGATAGTGGCTGTAACTGAACAACCGCATCCGCACTGCCATTGTTAATTGCCACTATAACCTCATCTTCAACGAAGGCGTTATCCTTTGCTATAATACTTCGCCTGAACACCACAACACCCTCTCTGTCGTTTGCGTACAACATACTGAAATCACCGTATCGCAGAGCAGGACGCTCATTGCGCAAATGAATGAGGGAGCGGTAAAAATGATGGAGATCCGCGTCAAAGGCCACGGGGTCTGATTTCTTACGCGGGGCGCCATCCGGCAAAACGGCTTCGTCTTCATACTCTATATCTGACCAGACCATAGGCTTTCGGCAGCAAGGATCGTTTGCACCCCACATGCCGGTTTCATCACCATAATAGATCATGGGTGCTCCGGGAAAGGTAAACTGCATCAGTACCAGGAGCCTCTGGATGCGGCGCTCCC
>SKXL01000151.1 GCA_007128425.1 Balneolales bacterium
CGGACCATGTGAGACTGGGTCCAGGCAATATCCCGCAGTGCCTGGTTCTGCTTCTCAAGCGCCTCCAGGTGGGTCCGGCGTTCGGTTACATCCTGCACCGTGCCGATGGCGCGCAGGGGACGGCCGTTGTCGTCCATCTCAAATTCGGCATCCTCATGCACCCAGATTGTATTGTTTTCCTTCAGGATCCGGTACTCAATGGCGTAACCGTCCGTTGTATTGCCTTTTGCCTCAAGCCAGATGTCCCACACCTTCTGACGGTCATCAGGGTGGATTTTCTCCATCCATTTCTCAAGGGTGATGGGAGCATTGTGCGGGGCGGATTTTATGCCAAACCCCAATATTGTACAGGCCTGCTCAGATAGTACGATCAGGCCGTCGGCCAGGGTCAGCTTCCAGCTGCCGATGTTCGCCACCTTTTGCGCCTGGTTCAGGTCGTAGGTGCGCTCACGGACGATCTCCTCCAGATGCACCGCCTGATCCTGCAGTTTCCTGCGCGCATCCCGCAGTTCCAGGTGAATACGGATTCGGGCAAGTACCTCCTCATCCTGGTACGGTTTGGTAACGTAGTCGACGCCGCCCTCGATGAAGGCCTTTACCTTGCTTTCGGCATCACCCAGAGCGCTGACGAAGATGACGGGGATGTCGGACAGTGACTCGTTCTGTTTGAGGGTGCGGCAGACCTGATATCCGTTCATGTAGGGCATCATTACATCCAGCAGGATCAGGTCGGGCGGGTTGCGCAGGGCGGCGCGGATGGCCAGTTCACCTCTTGGGAACTGTACCACGCGATATCCCCCCGAGGTGAGCATATCTTCAAGCAGCTCGAGGTTCTCCACCGTATCATCGACGGTCATGATGGTGGCCGCTGGGGTGTCCTGTGGATATTTCATGGATTGCTGCGTAGGTGTCTTATCGATATTTCATGGGTTGCTGTTGCCGGCATCTTCAAAGAGTTGGAGCAGGGTGTCGTAGTCGTAGGCGGCGGCGAGCTCCCGGATGCCGGTCCTCACGGCCGCAAATTCCGGTTCCAGGCTGTCGGCCAGCTTGCGCAGTCCGATCATGTCGCCTTCCAGGATGGAGGAGCGGATCTGGTGGATGGCGCCCGGTGACAGGCCGGCGATGGCTTCCCGGGTGAGCAGCTTCCTGGCGGTGGCGGTGCGGTGTTCAGCGGGAGGCTCATCGGTATGATAGGATACGTTCAACAGGGAGCCGAGCAGGGTCAGCAGTTCGTCGGGATCCACGGGCTGGCTGATGTAGCCGTCCAGTCCGCGGGTGTCGCGTTCGGAGCGTCGGCTTCGCATAATGCCGGAGGTGAGGCCAATGACGGGTGTGCGGCTGCCGGCGTCGGTGGCCCGGATCAGTCCGGTGGCTGTGACGCCGTCCATGACGGGCATGCGCAGGTCCATGAGCACCGCGTCGGGTTTCCATGATGCATGCAGTTCGGCCGCCTCCTCGCCGCTTTGTGCTTCGCGGACCAGGAACCCGGCCGGTTCCAGGATGGAGCGCAGCAGCTGCCGGTTGACCTGCCGGTTGTCGGCTACCAGGATTTTCAGCACACCTGCACCCCTGGCCAGCCGGGTGATGCGCTTCTGCTCGGTGTCGCTGATCAGGTCCGTTCCGTCGGTGATGGAGACGGGGAGGGTGAGCCGGAACGTGCTGCCCTTGCCCGGTGTGCTGTCCACCTCGATGGTCCCTTCCAGAAGGTGCGCCAGCTTTTTGGATATGGCCAAACCGAGTCCGGTTCCACCGGCGCGCAGGCCGTCCTTGCGCTGGTAGTACTTGGAAAAAAGTTGCCGGATGTCGGATTTGGGGATGCCCGGACCGGTGTCCTCGATTTCAAAAACCAAATGGATGCGATTGTTGCGACCGGGTTTGCCGGGGAAGTCCGTGCGCAGGGTGACCGAGCCTTCCCGGGTGGCCTTGATGGCGTTGCTGAGCAGGTTGACCAGGATCTGCCGGATCTTGGCATCGTCGGCATAAATGAAATCAGGGAGCCTTGGATCGATATCGGTCGTGTAGTGCAGCCCCTTGCGGTCGGCACGCGGGACAAACATCCGGTACACGTCATTAATGAGCGTGCGGAGGTGGAAGCGGGTCGGGTGGACCGTCTCAGCGCCGGCTTCGATTTTCGTATAATCCAGCGTCTGGTTGACCAGGTTAAGCAGTTGCTCGCTGCTGCTCAGGATGGTGCGGATCTGCTCGGCCTGTCTGTCGTTGAGGGCCTGGTCGCGCTCCATGACCCTCGCAAACCCGATGATGACATTGAGTGGCGTGCGGATCTCATGGCTCATGTTGGAAAGGAACGTGCTCTTGGCACGGTTGGCAGCTTCGGCCTCGGTGCGGGCGAGGCGGTGCTGTTCGGCTTTCCTGCGGTCGGTGATCTCAAAGATCATGCTGCAGACTCCGGTGATGCCGCCTTTCACATCACGCACCGGAAACTTGGTGCTCAGGAAATGGCGCGCATCCGTTTCCTCGTTTAATGTCTCTTCGATTTCGATGGTTTCGCCGCTCGCGAGCACGCGACGGTCGTTCTCCATGAAACCCTTTGCAAGTTCCGGCTCGAACAGATCGGCATCCGTGCGGCCAAGCGCATCCTCCCGTATGATTCCGGTAATCTCCTGCCATTTGCGATTGACCAGCTGATAGGTGCCGTCCGCGTTTTTCACGGCGATGACAGAGGCGCTGTTGTCGATCAGGTCGGACAGGAACCGCTCGTTCTCCACCAGGGATTTCTGGGTGCGGATGCGGTTCTGCACATTGACCATCATCTGGGCAAAGATGGTCAGGAGTTTGCGCTCATTTACGCTGATCCTGTGCAGGTTACGGACGAAATCCAGCCCCACGAAACCGATGCACTCGGCCTGGTCCATCATGGGCACGGCGATCAGGCTCTTGATGCCCTGGGGTTCGAGCATCTGCCGGATGCTACTGTCCTTCGGCAGTCTGAAAACATTTGGCACATTCATTATTTCGCTTTTTCGGTGGGTGTCCACCCAGTCCGGGATGTGCTCGTTGGGATAGTCCTGCAGGTACGCGATCTGAGGCTCAATGCCCGGGGCGCACCACTCGTGGGTGTTGGTGGATGTGTTGCGGTCGAAGTCGTATCGGAAGATGTAGAACCGGTCGGCGCCGGCAAACTTGCCCAACTCGGCAAGGGACTGATGGATGGCCTCGTCGACTTCCGATTCGGGGATGCTGATATAGGTGGCCGAAATCTTCATCAGCAGTTCCTGCAGCCGGGTCTGCAGCATCAGTTCGGTTTCCATCTTTTTTTGCCGGGTAATGTCGCGACCGGTAGACTGGATCTCCGTAACCTTGCCGTTCTCGTCGATAATGGCCGTGTCGGTCCACTGCTGCCAGCCGGTGCGGCCGTCGGGCAGGGTCACTTCGTGGCTGTAAGTGACGGTGCGGTTGGATGCGCTCAGGCGTGAGATCGTTTCCATGATGCCCGTGCGGCTGTCACGGGGTATCAGATCGAGGAACCGGGTGCCTACCAGTTCTTCGTCGGCGCGGGCGAACATGCGGCAGTAGGGTTCGTTGACGTAGGTGAGCGTGGTATCGGGCAGGAACCGGCAAAGCAGGTCTTCCTGGGTCTCCAGGATGGAGCGCAGAAACCGCTCGGTCTGCTTCAGCTTTTCGATCTGATCACGGTTTCCCGCGTCGGGTTGCGGGCCGGATGGTTTGTCAGCGGTTTCTTCAGGCATAATGTTGTGTGTTGATACAGGGACGCGTTGCTTTCAGCTTAAAAATAATACACAAGCGAATCCCGGTTTGATGCTGGACCCGGTGTGATGCCGGAGCCGGTCAGTCATCCCGGAGGGGACCGGACATGTTTCAGGACATTGGGAATATAGGCCTGGCATGGCGAATCTGCAAAGGCTCTGTAGCGGTGATTGTTTGCAGTGACCCCGAAGCGATGCTGTTTTGCAAAGAGTTTATAAGAGTTTATAGTGGCGCTTGTTTGTAATGTGTCCGAAATGGTGCTTGCTTGACAGTGCCCTGGCGGCGCGCTACCAGTGCACCAGTACCACCTGGATGGTTGTATCTGTTTGGTGTTCAAACAGGCGGTCGCGGAATGACGGTTCGCCGTACCGGCTGCGCGGGTTGTTTGAAAAACCGTAGCCTTCGGTTGGGATACCGAAAAAGTTGGTATCCAGTGTGCCGTTGCTGTTTTCATCGTGGAAGAGGCGGACGGCCTTGGGTTCGGCTGTAAGGCTGTCAAACCGCACGGTGACATTGGTGCCGGTTACCGGATGGATTTCGGCGTAGAGAACTTCGCCTTTCTCGTCCGCAAGCTCAATATACAGATTGCCCTTGAGGGAGCGGAATTCCCCTGTTACTATCTTCAGGGTGATCCCGGATGAACTGTCCGGTCTGTCCTGCGCCGGCGCTGCCATACCAACTGGTGCCGCGATGAGTAGCAAGAAATGGCACAAAAGAAGCAGAAAAGAACAGAAGCTTAGCAGAAAAGCCGGGAGATATCTCATTTGTGGACAAATTGGTCGAAAATGTGAGGACAGGAAAACGATTTTCAGTTCACACAAAACGGCCGGGCAATCAATGCCGCGGGGTCGTGTGATCATCACTGAGGGCCGATTGCAGAGGAGTGGATCGCATCCACCATGCCGGTATTCGCCGGTTTAAGCCAGTTTTGTGGCGTTCCATGGGTGGCTGGATGGAGTCAGGAGTTCGTCGGACGTCCGAGAAGCAACCGGAAGCCGCCATTGGGCCGGCCCGCCTCTTCGAAGCGGGCGCTGTCGCGGCGGGTAGCGTCACGCAGGTGCCTCAGGATTATTGCGATGCGGTCGGCCTGGGTTTCGTCGCGTACCGGGTCGCCCCGCATTTCGAACATCCTCAGATCGAGTGCTTCGCCCATCCTCACGAACAGTTCCGGTTTGTCGCTGCGCATGAAATGCATGTGGATTGCGAAGGGGATGATCTCGGTCCGCGCCGGGTCGAGCTTTCGGGCCAGCCACTTGATGCCGCCCTCCAGCTTTATGGGTGTTTCGGGGCGGACCAGCTTGCCCTCCGGGTAGAACCAGAGTCCAACTGGAGGAGACGTTTGAGGCGTTTGAGCAGGACGAACCGTTTTGTCAGGACGAGCCGTTTCATCAGGATTGGCCGTTTCATCAGAATGAGCCGACTGCGATGCCGGCATAGGATGTTTTGATCCCTCCGGCTCTGACTTGACCCTGCTGTCATCCGGTGGTCTGCCGGTGCTGTTCAGCAACGCAGCTGCATATTCCATGCTATCGAGCGCTCTCCGGGGATGCTCCCGGTCGATAGAAAACACACCAAGCCGTCTGAAAAATGGATACTTCCGCAATTGTTCTACATCCATCAAAGCTCTGGCCCGCTGATGCAGCACACGTTCGTTGATGAGCAGGGGGACAAGCGCATCCCACCATGAGTTATGGTTGCCGAGGTACAGGGTGGATCGTGACGAGGGCCGTACTGCGCTGTCATCCAGCCAGACGGCCCGGAAACGGCGGCGAAACAAGGTGAGACAGTACCAGTAAAACACACGATTGAAGAGTGGCGAGTTGATTTCGCGGATAAAGTCAGGCTGATGATCTTTCATTGGCATTGATTTATTTCGGGAACCGGATGCTGTTCATCTCCTTAACATTAAGAAATTTTAATGTTCTTGCAAATTGTGATATATTACCAAATATACGGTCATGCAAAAAGGAGGAATGAACGTCCGTGAAGCCGGAATGCTCTGCCCGGTTAAAGCGGTACTCAGCACTCGTCGCTACGACCTGTTTGCTCTGCAGGAACGGCTCCTTCCGGCATACTTATATTATAGACTGGTGTGGTTAAGAAACAAGTATAGGTGTACAGACGCACAGAATCCAGACAGCAATCGGTAATAACATCATGATTGTCTCTGAAATTATTTACAATCTTTCGCTTTTGGCTCTGCTCAGCGTGCTGTCCAATTTTCTGGACGACCGGCTCGATCGTCACGAGTTACGCGGACAGGCAAGCCAGGGCTTGTTATTCGGCCTGATTGCCATAACCGGCATGATCTATCCGTTTACCTATGCCGAGGGCATCATTTTTGACGGACGCACGGTCGTGGTCAGTCTCGGCACGGCCTTTTTCGGTCCG
>SKXL01000193.1 GCA_007128425.1 Balneolales bacterium
ATCCGATTCTGCTGGATCGATCCATTTTGGGAACCATTAAGTATGAAGAGTCATGACCAAAACATATAACACCTACCCGATTTTTGAAGGAGACCAGGTTCTGACGGCACAACACCTGAACGATCTTCGTACCTTCCTCGAAGCCCGAAATCTGTCAACGCGCAACCGACTGATCGGCTCCGGCATCGTGTGCGGACTCCGGATTGTTGAGATCAGACCGGGTTCCATTGTGATATCGGCCGGCCTCGGCATCACCAGCAAGGGCTACATTCTGGAACTCAGTGAGTCGGACTGCCGCTTCATCACGGAATACAAAGACAAGCCTGTAAGCAATACGGGTGAAAAGCGTCCGCTCGAAACACCCGGGCATTATCCGCTGTTTCGCAACGAGGAGGATGATGTACAGATCCCCGCATGGGAGCTGCTCACTGCCGATGAGGAAAAGGCCCGGGATGATGAACATATCCCCGAAATCAGAGTTGAAAACGGCGATGAGATCACCTTCACCTCCGGCGACAGCGAAACCACAGTGAAACTGTCTGACCACGTCCTTGTTGTATACCTCGAGCTGGATGATGAGGATCTGGAATCGTGTTTTGGTGATGACTGTGACGAAAAGGGAATACGGCGCACATTCAATATTCGCAAACTCCTGGTGCCCGAATCTGTGATCGCTGCTACAACTTCACGGATCTCATCTTCCATCAATCCGACTTTCCGCAACCGGGCAGCTGACAGGTTCATCTGCATGAAAAGGCCTGCATTCGGAAGGAATGAGAGAGATTATTCACTCACACAGATCGGCACCTATGCCCTTTTTCGGGAACAATACGAAAGGGTCATCCATCAGAACGCCGGTGAACTTGAGCAAATGCTTCGCAATGCGTGGACAACATGGGCATCACTGCTGAAAGAGTCGTTCCGCACCGATCCGGTCGAACCCTTGTTGCGAGGAACGACCCTGGTTGCAACAATCAATGCGGCATTTGCCGGAAGCGTCTACAATGTTCAGCAGCGATTCGACTGCCTGAAGCACCTGATCCGGGCGTGGAACGAGTTTCTGAATACAGCGGAGCAGGCTGAATCCTATTGCCTGCCCGACACCAGTGCCTTTCCCCGGCATCTGGTCCTCGGTCCGGCTGAAGGCAGTACAGACCAGCTTGCGGTGCTCCGCTACCGCCATTACTTCCGTCCGGCCGCCGCCCAGCAAGCCGCCGGCAATTCCACCTTGTTGGCGGTAATAAAATACCGGCGGCTGGTGGAGATGATCCGTCACATCAGACCGGTTCCCCAGACTTCATCCCCTGTTCGGATAACGCCCGGAGCTCCGGTATCACATGAGCTCTCCGATCAGCCCATCCCCTTCTATTTCCGGATCGACGGCGACTCGAAACTCGACCAGGTATGGAATCCGGGACATGCGCTCCATTCCCGTTTCGGCAGCAGTGTCTCCTACCACAAGCGGAACGGCAGCGGCGACAGCGGCGGCAGCGGCGACCACTGCACCCTGCAGCCCATGGATCACAATCCGGATCAGCATTCCTTCTATCGTATAGAGGGGCATATCGGCAAGCCGTTTACCGAAGTGCTGCAGGCGCTTGAGTCGGAAAGAGAGCGGCTCAACCTGCCGGTCAAGGTGATCGGACTGAAGCTGAGCCACAACCCTGCGAATATCACGTTCGATTCCGAATGCAGGTTCGATGATCTGGACCAGCAGTACGAGCTGCTGACGACCGATCTCTCCTGCCTTTTCGAGGAGGAGATCACGTTTTTCACCCATTTGCGGATCCGGACGGGAACGGCGGATAAGCCGGATGAAAACACGGGCAGCAGTCCGAATATCAATACAAATATCAACACCGGAACGCTGGATTTGGGTGGTGCCTCCCGGTCGGGAGCGGCCGGCACATCAGCTACCGGATCCACGACAATCGGCACCAGATCGACAGGAAGCCGAAAAACCGGCACAATCGCATCCAGCTTTTTCCACGAAAGCAAACAAGCGGCAGAACAGGCAGGTGACGGGGCGCATTTCATGATCATGAATTACGTTCCGACCCGAGAGGTGAATATTACCTATCAGACCAACTTTGTTACCACAGGCGACCTGCTGTCCGTTCAGCTGCAGAAGCATCCAACCTTTGATTTCTCCCGGATCATCACCGACTTCCCGGGTCTCTTTCCCGACATCCGGATTCCCGACCTGCTGATCCTGAAACCTGTTCAGCTGGCCAACCAGATGAGGGCGATTCTCGCGCTGCTCCCCGACAAACCGTCGGACCTCGATGCCGAACGCCTCTCTTCTGCATTCGATTCCATGGTCAATATTGCTTCAGATTATCGCAATGACCTGCTTGAAAGCGAACACGATCTGGACGGGCAGAAGGCCATGATCCTGTACCGGCTGGACAAGCTCATTCACAGCTGTGCCCGGCAGAAGCTGCTGACACTGTACCAGCGGTACCGTGACCGGATGAGCAAATACAGTGAACTTCGCCTGCTCAAGAAGTTTGCTGAAACCCATTCCGGCCTGGAGCATCATTCCGGCGTTCCCAGCGGTGGAACTTTCGTAATGGTGTATGTGGATGAGAACGAGTCCCCCGATCCCCCCGGCTCCCAGCCCGGACCGAGACCCGGCCCGTTTCCCGGTCCGCCGGTCATTCAGCCCATCCCATTGCCGCCCGGAATCCGGCCCGTTCCATCACCGCCACAGCTCCAACCGATTTCTCCTATCCAGCCATCGTCGCCGTTTCAGCCATTTCCGCGACCGGCGACCCCCACACTTTCCGACATTATCAGATCACGTCCGGAAAATCTGGCAAAATCGATATCCTCGCCAATTTCAACGACCGACGCAAGGACACTCACAAGTGATCTTCAGGCCATCACCAACACACTGAAGCTGGACACCAGCCTCTCAGCAGAACTCAAAGACCGGGTATCAAAGCTGGAACAGGATGCCCGCAGGAAGATCGACGACCTGGTAGTATTTCCGCGACCGGCACCGGCCATCACGCGCAACGTTGTCGTGGCAGATTTCTCACTTCCCTACCTCTACAAATGCGAGTGTCCGGAGGTGAGCATGGTGGTGATATCACAGATCGTTTTCTCACTTTCGAAAACGGAATTCTGCAGAAACGACAGGTCGCGCTATGAATTCCTGACCGATCCGGCCGGCGGCATTGTGGAGAGCAGTGCCGGCGGGGTTGTCGCCGAAGGCAACCGTTTCTTCTTCGAACCTGCCGCTATCGACGCTAATGGCGAGGAAGTTCGCTTCAGCTATCAGATCAACAACCAGACCGTGTTTTTCAACATCAGGGTATTTAACCCGGTTGCCGGTTTCGGGTTCAACACGCAACAAAATGACGATGGCACGGCGACCGTTTTCTTCAATAACACATCCACAGGTGCCGAACGCTTTGAATGGGATTTCGGCGACGGACAATCTTCTTCAGAGGCGGATCCGGTGCACACATACCGTGACTTCAAGGAAGACCGTGCTGTGGTCACGCTGACTGCCCACAGGTCCGGGTGCTCTGACCGGATCAGCAAACAGGTGGAAATCCCGCAGGCCATTCCCGTTGAATTCTCTATTGAGAACAAGGCGAATTTCCCTGAGAAAACGTACTGTACTACCGATGATCAGCTTTTCCGATTCCATGTCCAGCCGCAAGGCAGTCTGATAGAGGGCAAGAACATGCAGGGTGTAAGACAGACCCACGACGGATTTGTGCTGGCTCCGTCAGCCTATGCCCCCGGCTCCTACAAATTTGGCTATATGGGCGAGAAACTGACGGTGCGGATTCTTGAAGGTCCCTCCGGCGACTTTACACACAGCGTTCTGCGGGAAGCGGAAGAGGCGTTCACGGTCCGCTTTGCGTATGATGGTCAGAGCGTGAAATCCGTTACGTGGCGGATCGGACGCAGGGAACCGCTCACAGGCAAACAAATCGATGTCACCTTCGACAAGCGGGAGGGCCGGACTCATACGGTTGAACTCCGGGTCCTCAGCGAAAACGGATGCGCTGTAAATGTTACCCGCACTCTGACCTTTGATGTCAAGATACCTGTGGAAGACTCAGGCTTTGTGAGAGGCAACTTGTTTGATGATTTGCGGACCAACGTTGATGTAACCCGCAACGTGACATTGGATAACCGGCTTTTTGATGGTGGCAATCCGGTGATTGACGAGACGAACCGGGTGCTTGGCGACCTTGCCAGGGAGATCGAAACGGCCGATGGTGCGGAACGGTTCAAGGCGGGCGAGCTGAATGACCGGATCGCTGCTGATTTCCGGCATCTGCTCGACAACTCATCCAGACTGGTGACCGAGACTTCAAAAACCGGCACGAAAGAGGAAGCGAAATATACCGCGAAACTCTTTGACAACCAGGTTGCCTCCCTGATCCGACTGGTATCGGAGGAGGAAAATGATGTCAACAAAACGAGCGAGATGGGCAAACTGCTGGTGCATCTGAACACATCCATCCTCAAAATGAAGGAGGAGGGGATCGATGTGGATCCCGACAAACGGCTCGGTAAAACGGTGACCGAAGCAAAAAAAGTGACGGCTGATCAACCCAAACTACGCGAGGCCCTATTGAACATCGAAAAGACCCTGAACATGTGACTGCATTCGACAGGCATATCATCCACACGGTAAAACTGGAGCTTTCGACTGATCTGAAGCAGGTATTTCACCATGATCTTCAGTCAAGGGCCGGCCATGTCCTGCGGGAGTATCTGCCCGGGGCTCTGGAGCCGTTGTTTTCGGAGTTCAGTGACAGCAGGCATATCGTTTTCGAACGGCTGGATGTATCCCTGGGCAGGCTTCCGGCCGAACGATTTGAAAAAGAGCTGCTGGTAAAACTCAAGCGGGAGATCACCTCCCTGATTCAGACGGCTGAAGCGGGAAGCACACCGGATGCCCGTATCCTGTCGGAGAAAGGCTTCCGCTATGAACGGATGATACATTTTCTTGCATCCGGAGCGTTGCCCTGGTATGCATCAGAAAGCGATCGAACGACCACATCCGGCCCGGTGTCTGATGGTCCGGCCTCCGAAGCCGACGGTTCCTCATACGATGCCGGCCAATCCGTTGACTTTGCCAGGGAATTAGCATGGCTTTTAAGGGAAATGCCCGACAAGGTGAGAGCTTTTTTACGATCCCGGCGGAACGACAGAAATACGATGGACCGCGCCCTTTCGCTGTTTGAACCGCGGCCGGAAGAGCTTTTTACATTGCTGATGCCCGGACAACAGCAGGCATCCGGTTTCTATTCCCGGATCAGAGAAAATACCGATGCAGCGACGCTGACTGATCTGAACATCACCTATCTTCAGGCGCTTCTTGCAGCCGGTGCCGGAAAGCCATTCTGGATGTCTGTCCTGGCATTTTTCCTGCAGCTGGACCGTGACGGACACCCGCCTCCCGTCCGGCTGATCTCCGAACTTTTTAATAGGGCAAGGCCCGGCAAAAGGGGCAGGCATGGCCGGAAGCAGGTACTCAGCATGAAGGACCTGGAAAAAATTTCAGAAGCGCTCAACAGCATTCGCACTGCCGACCGGCAAAGGCTGCAGCAGGATCTGGACACTCCCCCATCGTCTGCGACACTGGCTGATCTTTTCCGCAATACATCCATTACAGATCAAACCGGGAAAAAACGGACGGCACCATCCTCAAATATAAAAGAGCCGGGGAGAGGTCACATGACGGGGAAAACCGATCGGGAGGATGTGGATGAACTTGTTCGGAACATCAGGTCAGGACGTACATTGGACCCTGAATCAGAGTCCCGTTTGTATGATGATGGACCGGCAGACAAAAGCATGGGAACCTCGGCAGACATGGTCATCCGGAACGCCGGCCTTGTGCTCTTGTGGCCGTTTCTGGCCCGGTTTTTCGATACCCTGGAACTGGCAGCCGGCGGATCTTTTGTTGATGAAGTTTCACGAATGAAGGCGATGCAGCTTTTGGGTTACCTCGAATCGGGCGACGAGCAGATACCGGAGTACCGGTTGGTACTCATCAAATTGCTGTGCGGCTATCCTGCAACCCGTTCGCCGGAACGTCCATTACCCCTCAGCGACAGAGAAAAACGGGAGGCGGATATTCTGCTTGAATCCGTCATCACACACTGGAAAGTGCTTAAAAACACTTCGATACAGGGCTTTCGGCAATCTTTTCTACAGCGCAACGGCCTGCTAAGGCAAGCAGATCATTCCTGGAAACTGTACGTGGACCGTACTTCGTACGACATCCTTTTGGACAAGCTTCCCTGGTCATATTCCATAGTTAAACTGCCCTGGATGGAGCATGCATTGACGGTAGAGTGGTAGAAACATGAATCTCATCCATGATCTTGAACAAGAGCTGAACTGGTTTTCGCAGGTGCTGGAAACACGGATACAATCCTATTTCAGTGAAAAAAGATCGGATTTCAATCTCGCGCAGCTCCCTCCGCCGAAGTTGCCGGCGGAAACATCGGCTTACAGCTCATTTGTGCACAGGCATCGTCTTGACCCCGCCGAGCGCCTTGTCCTGATACTGAGCCTTGCGCCCCACGTCAGACCCAATCTGCTCGACATCTTTTTTACCAGAAACACCCGGTTTGACCGCGGTTTCACAGAGTTCGGCGGCTTGAGAGGGGATAGATACAGCGGATTTTTGCCTACCTGCGAAACCGCACTGTTTCTGCTGGCCGGCGACGACCTCGAAAAACGGATCACGTTTTCTGCCCTTTTTCACCCGGATCACCTGTTTACAAAGGAGGCGGTCATGTCATACTCCGGTCATGCCCCCGGAGAGCCGATGACAAGCGCCCAGCTGGAATTGAGCCAGGAATTTGTCCATTTATTTACAACGGAACGGCCATACATCCCCTCTTTCAGCTCACAATTTCCCGCACGGCTTCTGGAAACCCCACTTGCGTGGAACGACCTGGTGCTGGCTCCGGACACGCTTGAGCCGGTGATGGAGGTCATCTCCTGGCTCAAAAACAGGAGAGTGCTGACGGACCGGTGGGGAGAAAACCGACACCTGAAAAAAGGGTACAGGGCCATGTTTTATGGTCCGCCCGGCACCGGAAAGACACTGACGGCAAGTCTGCTGGGCAAGGCCACCGGTATTGATGTGTACCGCATCGATCTTTCCATGGTCATTTCAAAGTTTATCGGTGAAACGGAGAAAAACCTCTCACGGGTATTCGATCGTGCCGAAAACAGGGACTGGATCCTCTTTTTTGATGAGGCCGATGCCCTTTTCGGAAAAAGGACGGATATCAGCGATGCACATGACCGCTACGCCAACCAGGAAATATCCTACCTGCTGCAGCGTGTGGAGGATTATCCCGGAACCGTACTGCTGGCCACTAATATGAAATCCAACCTTGACGACGCTTTCATCCGGCGTTTTCAATCGGTGATCCACTTTCCGATGCCGGGCAAAGAGGAGCGGTTCCGCATCTGGAGTACAGCGATGCCGTCCGGAGTGAAGCTTGACAGGGATGTTAATCTGGAAAAACTGTCAGAAGAATTTGAACTCTCCGGCGGTTCCATTGTCAACACCATTCAATACTGTCTGCTGATGGCCCTTGAAACCGATGATGAATCCATCGACATGAACCTGATTATCCGGGGCATCCGGAAGGAGCTCCAAAAAGAAGGTAAAACCCTGTAATCCGTGCACGCATCCGCTCAAAAAACGCACGCCCGCTCCGCTTCCCGCTCCGCCGCCAACATTCAGCGAAAGAGGGCGGATCAAGCCGGCGCGAAAACTTCCGGAGCCATAAACTTCGGCGCAAAAACCGCCGTACCGATAAACGCCGGAGAGACCAGGCTGCCCTTTGTACAGCCTGCGCTTAGGCTGCACAACTCCTCGAGTCGTTTCGAAAACGAAGCAGACCGGACCGCAGATCATGTGATGGAATTTGAGGATACAGGTACCAGGCCGGTTCCCGGTCCTGTGGTACCAAAGGCAGGTGACAGAAGCGAGCCGGAGTTGCCGCCTGATTTTCATCTCGGGCTTGACCGGCAGGCTGGAAAAGGACGTGCCATCGATCCCGATACAAAACGTATCATGGATTCGGCCTTTCAAACCGACTTCCATGCCGTCAAAATCCACACAGACCCGGATGCAGCCGAACTGAGCCGTTCCATCCATGCCAGAGCATTCACGCACGGGGCCGACATCTTTTTTGACGCCGGGGAATACCGGCCTGAAACGCCTGAAGGGCAGCATCTGCTGGCTCACGAACTGACCCATACCCTGCAGCAGGGAGCAGCCGGCCACAGTGGCGGTCAATCCGGACCATCGGAATCGGGTGGGCAATCAGGGTCCCGTGAAAACGAGTCGGAGCATGCGGCAAACAGCGACGGCATCATCCAGCGCTCTCTTTTCGAGCGGGGTTGGAACCGGCTCCGCAGGGCCGGTGAATGGGTCGGTGACAGCCTGCAGGCCGGCAAGAACTGGCTGCTGGGAAGACTGACCGACATGGTGCAGCGCATTCCGGGGTATCGCCTCTTTACGGTTGTGCTGGGAAGTGATCCCCTGACCCGGCAATCCGTCGGCCGCAACTTCATCGAAGCCGGACTGGATGTGATCCCGGCCGGCCACCGGCTCAAGCAGAAACTGGAAGAAGAAGGAGCGATTGCCGAAGCCGCTGCCTGGCTTGATCAGCAAATCGAGCTGCTCGCATTCAGTCCCTCGGATATCATTCAGCGGGTCCGCGACCTCTGGAACAGCCTGGGTCTGTCGGATGTCCGCAACCCGGGCGGTGTGCTGGACCGGCTGCTGGGCATCTTCCGGGGACCGGTGAACCGCATCATCCGTTTTGCCGTCAACATCGCCGTTAAACTGCTGGAGATCGTAAAACGCTACCTGATCTCAAAACTGCGGGAATTTGTGGCCACCCGCGAGAGTCCGACTTTTTATCCGCTGTTGACGGTAGTACTCGGCTATGATCCCATTACCGGCGAGGACGTTGATCGCAGCGGAGCCAACATCCTCCGGGGTTTCATCAGCCTGCACCCCGATGGGGATGAGCAACTGCGACAAATGCAGGAGACCGGCACGTTCCAGAAAGCGGCGGAATGGATTGATGTGGCTATTGTGCGTGTGCGCGCAATAGCATCCGGACTTCGTGCAGCCTTTATTGATGCCTGGAACGCCGTGACCGACATCCGCTCTCTGATGAATCCTGTCGGTACTTTCACAAGAATCTATCAAAGCTTCCGGAATCCACTGGCGCAGCTGGCCGCCTTCGCCATTGAAGTGGCGGCCATGATCCTCAGATTTATCAAGGACGCCCTGCTGCGGTGGCTCTCCGACTGGGCAAGGGAGACTCACGGTTATCCGCTGATAACGGTATTACTGGGCAGGGATCCGTTTACGCAAGAAACGGTACCCCGATCTCCCGAGAACATCCTCCGGGGCTTCATGTCGCTGCTGCCCGGCGGACTCGAAAAGTACAATCAGCTCAGGGAATCGGGTGCAGTCACCCGCATGATATCATGGATTGAAGGCGCCGTTGCCTCGCTCAATATCACCTGGAGTTACATCAGAGGACTGTTTATTGGACTCTGGGAGTCGTTCACCTTGAGGATGCTGACCGCGCCTTTTGCGGCATTTCAACGAATCATAAGCACCTTGGCCGACCCGATCCGGCGCATTTTCGCGTTCATCCGGCAGGTCATACAGGCGGTTGTCATGTTCGCCCTCGAGGCGATGAACTTCCCTTTCGAGACCATCCGCAATATTGTCAACAATGCCATGCAGGCGTATGAAGATATCCGGCGTGATCCGATTGCCTTTTTCATGAATTTGCTGCGCGCGGTAAAGCAGGGCTTCACTCAGTTTTTCAGCAATATTCTCGATCATCTCCTCGGCGGCCTGCGAAACTGGCTCTTCGGCGAGCTGAACACGGCCGGCATCACGCCACCGGCCGACCTGAGCTTCCGGTCGATCCTCGGGTTTGTCATGGAGGTGCTCGGGGTCACCGTAAACAACATCTGGGACCGTCTTGCGAACAAAATCGGTCAGGAGCGCGTCGACCGCATCCGCGCTGCCATGGACAGGCTCACCGGCATCTGGGTATTCATAAAAGATGTGTATCAACGTGGCCCGGTGGCGATTTGGGAATATGTCCAGCAGCGCCTGAGCAACTTGTGGGATATCGTGCTTGAGCAGATCCGAAACTGGATCGTCACCCGCATCATTCAGCAGGTGACCGCCCGCCTGCTCTCGATGCTCGATCCATCCGGCATCATGGCGGTTGTCAACAGTTTCATCGCATTTTTCAGAGCGGTGCAGTCGTTCATTGAGAAGCTCAGGGAGATGCTGGAGATCGTCAACTCATTCGTTGCCGGCGTAGCCAATATCGCCAGGGGCACGATCAGCCAGGCTGCCAACTACCTTGAAAATGCGCTTGCACAGGGCATTCCGGTGGCCATCGGTTTTCTCGCCAACCAGGTCGGCCTCCGCGGACTCGGCCAGCGCATTGCCGAAATGATTGAGGCGGTACGCGAGCGGATCAATGCGGCCATCAACTGGCTCATCGACCGCGCTATGGCTGCGGGATCGGCACTGCTGGAAATGGGCCGCGCAGCGGTGGGCGCGGTGCGTGACTGGTGGTCGCAGCGCAGACCGGTGCAGATGCAGGATGGAAGCCGTCACGAACTCTATTTCAGCGGCAGCCGGCCCGGCGCCCGGCTGATGATGGCCTCGACGCCACAGCCGTATGCCGGCTATCTGGATCAGCTCGGTGCGGAGCTGAACCTCCCCGAATCGGCGCTGAGTCCGGCGCGAGCCAAAGCCGGTGAGATCGACACCCTACTTGCGCAGAACGTGCCGGAGGATCAGAAGGAAGCCCACGGCAACCGCATCAATAGCCTTGTCGATGAACTGGCCGTAATCACCGGCAGCCTGCCCCTGCCCGAAAGCGCTGGAACCAACACCCCGCCCGTTTACGGTCCGCTGAGGCAGGGTTTTGGGACCTATGCACGCGTGGCTTACATGCAATCGCCTCATGACATGGGGAGTCCGCCCAGCGTGCAAAACACACCCGAATTCGAGATCATCAACAACCGAAGGGACGGAGGCCGGTCCTTTTATGTAAAAGGGCATCTGCTGAATGACAACATCGGCGGACCCGGCAATACCTGGAGCAACCTTACGCCGCTGACCCAGCCGGCAAATGCGGCCCACGAAAGAGACTTCGAGCACCATGCCAAACTGGCTGTCAACGGCACTGCAAGCCGCATCTCCTCATCTCCTCCGGAAAAGCACGGCCACATGATCAACTTTCATGTAGCTGCCGTCTACAACAGATCGGTTCCACCCGTTGCCGGAGAACTTACCAATCCGGATACGGATGAGTATCCATCCGGATTTCGGGAGGATATGGATCCCTTCCTGGTAGCGCGGATCATTCGGGCCGAACAGTATGTGCCGGATGAACTGAGGTGCAGCGCGGAATTGTTTGATCCAAACGGCCTGAAAACCGGCATTTCGGAAGTGGTCATCCAGAATGAGATCCACCATGGCAATCTCAACCACTACGAGCTCACTGATTCGCCAAGAGAAATTTTCCGGCTGTCGGACCATGCCGGTAAAACGGATACGCAAGCGGCTGTGGCCGGACTGATGCAGCTGAACCTCATTGGCCGCACACGTGCGGAGGAGATCGTTACATCCTACCGGGAGCGCGGACGCATGTACAATTATACCGCTCAGCTGGGTGTTAGCAAAAAAGCGATAGAGCTGGCCAATCCCCGCTACCGGATCAGGCCGTAGCAGAAAATACATAAGCGTGATGACTGCATGAGCGCTTTTACTGATGCAGCTGAATATTCGGCCTTTCCATCTGAAACATCGGCATAATAGCTTGTTGCTGTTGCGGAGATAGCTGCAGATTCTGTACGACCCTCCGGGTGGAGTCAAGCCGCACCTCATACCTCCGGACCAGGTTTTGCAGCTGCTCCTGGTTCTCCGAAAGTCGCTGTTTCTCACTTTGCAATTGTTCGACCTCACGCTCTGCGGCCAATTTCGCCCTTTGATGTTGTTCGGCAAATCGTTGTGCAACCTCTTTTTCGGTCTGAAGCTGCCGGGTTGCCTCAACCAGCTGCTGGTCGGGATTCCAGGACCGGAAAAGAGCCGGTCCCCGCGATCTGTCGGTTTCACCGGTTTCGCCGGGAACGCCATTCACCTCCTCAGCCGCAGCTGGAGCCTCACCGGGATCGTATGGAACCGGCGGCGGAAGAAACGAGGTACCTCCCATGATAGTGAGATAGATCAAAAACCCGTTAAAGGGGGTGACAACGAGCTTCTTGACCGACCGGTTTTCCGACATGAAAAACCCGATGAATGCAACCAGAAGTGCAATAATCAGTCCCAGGACCTTCGGATCCGTAAATCCAAGAAGATCTACAATGATACTTGTCGTAACCCAGGTTATGAAAACCCCGCCATAAAGTGTTTTGAACGAGGTTTCATCAAAATATTCACCGGGTGCTTTTTGTGATGTACTGGCAGTGTGATTCATGATTTTGGGATTTAGCTTTTAACCTTTTTCACGAATTTACCCGACACCCATCCGGTCATTTTCACTTCGACCTGACACCAGTCCCTTTGCTCATCCAGGATGACCACCTCCGTGTTCCGGGATAACGGGCTCGCAATTGTGTCGTATGCTACGCCCGGACCGGAACGGATATTCAATGAGCCGGCATTGACTATGCCTTTGCTGATGATATCCTCGCCAGTGGTGTCCGAGTCTTCTTTCCGGTCGCTGTGAAGCAGCCGGTCGCGGATCTTGTCCAGCGGAAAAGCCGGACCGGGATCGATTTTACGGCCGGGAGAGATCTCCTCATGACCGAGAATATGCCGGATATCATATTTTTTCATGATGGCTTTGCAGAGTTCAAACACCGATTCCACCTGTTCCTCCGTGAAGCAATGCCACCATGTGGGAGTCGATTCGTTGCGATGCACCGCCCGGACGACCTCCTCTTCGGGAAAGGTTTTGCCGAACCAGGATCGCCAGACATTTCCGTTCTTTTCCAGCCGGCCGGCATTCACAATTTCAATGCCGATCGAGTATTTATTCAGCCCATTTCGCTCAAGCCAGGCGCTTTTTCCGGTGTGCCAGGCGATCTTGTTAAACGGAACCAGCTGGGTCAGGGTGCCGTCTAAATCCACTACGATATGTGCTGAAGCCGGAACATCATCCTCCTTTAGCGTATTTATTGCTGACTTCGCACTGGGTCCGGCCGTGTAATGAATAACAATCGTATCAGGCAATCCCGAGGCGAATGTTCCACTTGTCTTATTAACTTCTTCAAGTACAGCAGCTTTTTTGTCCAGTTTGTGATGTGTTATATCCATCTGACCCTCCGTTTTATGGTATACTTACGAGAGTCTTAACATAACACATTGTTACAAAAAAACTTAGACCTAGTCAATACCCGTTTGCCGGCATGCTGTCACAACCTCTTGCAATTCAGAAACCCAGCATGTTATAGTAGTAGAAAAACCAGATCAGACCGAGTGACCAAATGCTGTACATACTGTACCAGATACGGCTCGAAAGAGAGCGATTTTTTTTCTCCCAGGACACGAATGCCACCGAAGCTACGAAAATTCCCAGCAGCGAGATGGCAGCCGGCATGAAATTCATCAATGAATCGATCCATGAAGGATCGGTAAATGCCGTTTCCGGCAGCAAATGCACCGGATGCGGTCTCCCGTACAAGATCAAAAGCAGAATCATGAAAAGCAGAAGTACGGCATGCGCCGCCAGAAATCCGTTGCCTGCTTTTTTGCTGTTTTTTGAGTGTACCGGTCTCTTGCGAAACTTGTCAATTATGCGGACCACAAGCAGTGCCAGCAAGCTGAGAACAGCCAACACCATTGCGGGCAGGATTACAGCCATTGCCATCACCGTACCGCCATACCAGGGTGCCTTGATATACGTCAAAGGCCCGTCCGTGACCAGCATCATCCTTCCGTCAGGCGCACGATCCACAACAAGATATTGCAGTGGTCCAAACGGATAGGAAACCGTCTTCGCGGTATTCCTGTAAATACCGGGTACAAGCTCCTCAAACACCAGTTCTTCGCCCAGCAGACTTGCCTGAAACTGGTCATTCTCATTGACGGTAAGGAAGACCGATCCCATAATAAGATTCAGAATCTTGTCGGATCCGCTTTCTATTGCGCGGCTCTGGAAGTATTCCCCTGCCAGATCCCCTATTTCAGGTGCATCCGGGATGGGTGACAAGGTATCGGACAAAGCGACAAGCTGCATGCTTGCGGCTTCCTCATCAACCGGAAAAAAATGATCAAGAAAGGCGTGAAGTATGGTAATATGTCCGGAGTAGTTGCCACCGCTGTAGACGATAAAGATGCCGAGGCCGGCATCCGGAAGCAGATAGAATCCGGCATCAAAAACGGAACTGCTGCCTCCGTGAAATATGATATGCTGCCCGTTTGCCATGAATTCCTTGAAACCATGCGCCATGCCACCAAGAAGGGGATGATAGGTGAACAGGGAGGAGTGCATGCGGGCCAATGTTTCCTGCTGCAAAAAAATGCCTTGCGTGTTGGTACCGGGATTGAGATTGGCCTGAAGAAACAGTGCCATGTCCTCTGCCGAGCAGCTGAGCCCCCCGGCCGGACCGGGCATGTATTCAAATTCACCCTGAACGAATGCCCCCTCGACCCATCGGTAGGGATTCACCAGCTGCTCCTCGAATGCAACCGGGAACTGTCGGAAACTGCAGTTTTGCATTCCGAGAGGTGAAAAAATACGGGTCTCGACATAGTCTTCAAAACGCAATCCGCTGACGCGCTCTACGATGTATCCGGCCAGGGCGGTTCCGTAATTGGAGTATGCCATGACCTTTCCGGGAGGATAAATGCGGGCCGGAGCGCGCTTCCTGACATACTCGGAAAGCGGGGGTTGCGGTGAAAATGTAAAGAGTCCGTCCAGTACATCTTCGAATCCGGCGGTATGTGTCAGCAAGTGCCTGAATGTGATGGGGTCGGCAGCATCTGTTTTGTATTTGACGGGGAAGTGAATATCCGAGTCAAGGTATGGACTGATGGCATCGTCCAGATCCAGCATCCCCTCTTCGAAAAGCTGCATGATGGCCGTCCAGGTAAATATTTTGGCAACGGATCCGGTTCGAAAAAGGTGCTTCTGCGGATCGACTTCGGTTCCTGCTGCCAAATCAGCAAATCCATATCCATGTAGCAGTTGGATATCATCGGCTGTCACCAGTGCCACGGCAGCGTTTGGCATTTGCCGGTTCTGAACAAGCGCCTTCATTTGCCGGTCCAGGAATACAGCCATTTCGGCATGTGATCCCGCAACGGTTGCTGTGGCTGACAGCCCTCTTGTTGCGGATGTTTCAGATTTTCCAAAAACGATTTCTTGCGATGAAAAAGTCAAAATACTCGTAACCGCGAAAAAAGCTGCAACTGCAAAGGGTTTCTTCATGCTTTTAAACCAGTTCAAAATGGATGGGTGGAATTGCAGTGCTACCGTTGGATATCACTAGTTCCAATGATAAGACTATATTGCATCAAATATCACATCAGGCTCCCCAATAAATGCAATGTTACTGGCTTTCAGTATCTGTCCGGTGCCATTTCCAGCTTTTGTGACGGAAGCAGAATGGGTTCCCTGCCTGCACGCTTCCGTAACGCATTCATTCCCCGCAACACTGATTTTTTGGAGACGATCCACAGGATAAACCTGTGCTTGCCCGGAAAATTTGTCAGCATCAGGCCGACAATAATTGTCAGCACACCCTGACCGGGTATTACCAGCATAATAATACCTGCCAATATGAATAATACTCCGAATATATTCTTGACAGCTGTCAGGAAAACGCGAAATGCAGGATGTCCGGCTGTCAAATACGAGATGGCACGCTCATCTCTTATAAAAAAATCCGCCGGCAGTCGAACGATAAGCCATGGAATCACCACCATGGAGGCAATCATGACGATTACAGAACCCGATGCCAACCACCAGAAAACGGTTTCATATTCCTTGAACCATTCAAACAGGTAAGTCAGGATCCCGGAATCATCCATATTTGCGTTGATTGCAGATAATGTCCTTATTCATTTCAGATGCCATCTTCATCAAAATTTGTCATTGATCCTGACAACTCAGTCACCTGATAAATTATCTAATGTTAGCTTCATTTGAACATACGATTCTATTTCCTATTAGAAAATGTTTCCGGCAGATCTTCCAGAATGTCCCGGCATTGCCGCACGTGCATTCTGCCTGTTTCGTAGCTTCCGTTCCGGGCATATCGGATGAATGCATATTTGATAAGTTCGTATACCAGGTACAGTTCTTGCCGTATACGCGCATCTCTGTCATCTGGCCGGGGTTTACCATATCCATCAAAAAAATCTGATGTACTGTAGCCATAGGTGTCGAGAACCGCAAATTCCAGTTCCGGATCGCCATACAATCCTCTGTCGAAATCCAGAATGGCGGAAATTTTTCCGTTTTGTGTCAGAATATTCCGGGACCAGAGATCGAGATGAAGAAATCGGGGGGTGCATTCATGGATGACATGAAAAAATCTGTCATACGTTTGCAGAAAGTGCATTTTTTCTTGTTGATTGATTATTCCACAAGAGAAGCAGTCTTCAAAAATCAACCGGACATACTCGTGAAATATCTTCGGCCAGGACCTTCCCGTCGGGGCATCCCTGTCCGGATAGCCGTATTCCGAACCGATCTGATCGTGCATCTCCCGGGTGTATCGTCCGAGTTCCGCAAGATCAAAGGATCCGGGATCGCCCTGCATGAACGCAAGCAGAATGTAATCCCGATCCAGGATATCGCGCGAAAAATCATAAAATATGACTTCAGGAACAGGTACCCGGGTGTATTTTCGCATAAGTTGATGCACAGCGGGCTCCGAACGCATCATGCGTTTTTCATAAAAAAGTTGCGGCGCATCATCCGGTGGGGCAATTCTGAGTACAAACCGATCCCTGCCGGTCTCAATGAGATGGGATTCGTTGTATTTCCCTCCAGCCAGCGGTTTTATGCGGCCATCCGGGATTCCCGCTTTCCGAAGTATTTGATGGATAATGGCATCATTCATGATAAACGGAATATCCAAATCCTTGATCGAGAAATAAAATAAAAAAAGTACGCCGGTCCATATAAAGCTTCGAAAAAATTTGTCACATATCCCATATATCAATACTATACCCGGGTTCCGCTGTAAGTCTGTCTTCAAAAAATGATTACCCTAAGAACCAACTCATAATGTTATGAAATGCCCATGGCGGCTTTCCGCCACACAAAAGCATGATTGTTATCAACATGGGCATTACATGTGACCTCTTGAAAAAAGATTATAAACATATGAAAACCCGTTTCTCTCTTCTTGCTCTTTTGACCGTTTCCGTCATTATCCTGGGATCTTGCGAAAAATCTCATCCCTGGGAAAAACTTTTTAACGGACAGGACCTTTCCAACTGGGATTTACACCTGGGCACCCCTCTGGGTCCGGAATTTCAGGAACTGGCCGATGCTGCCACTCCGGATAACGTATTCTCTGTTGTGGAAATGAACGGGGAGAACCTGATCCGGATTTCCGGGGAGATCAATGGCGCCCTGGCCACTAAAGAGTCATTCGACAACTATCATCTTCGGCTGGTCTACCGCTGGGGCAAAACGGTCTACACCCGGCGCAACAGCGGACTGCTCTACCACAGTTTCGGTGATTTTGGCCCGGGACTGGGCACATGGATGGCCAATATCGAATTTCAGATGCTTCATGAAAACGCCGGCAACACCTACCTGATGGCCAACACGGTCTGTAATAGCGAGGCCAGGATGGATCCGGAAACCAACCGGTTTGTCTTCACTCCGGGTGCCGAAAGTGTCACGTTCGGAGATCATGCCAACGGTCGGCATATCCGAATACGCACCGCCCACGAAAAACCACTGGGCGAATGGAACACACTGGACCTGTATACCGTCGGACAAACTGCTGCTCATGTGGTCAACGGGGAAACGGTCATGATCAACACCCATACCGGCACGTACGAAGGCGGACGGGTAGTTCCCCTGACAGGCGGAAAAATTCAGATTCAGTCGGAGGGTGCTACGCTTTATATAAAAACGGTAAAAATCAGACCTGTTTCCGAGATACCTTCGGACGTTCTGCTATAGCACGGAATGGCCTTTGGGGGAGGATTTCTGCTCGCCTTTTCGTCTTCATCCGGAAATAGTAAAAACCTGAACATGACAAAACGATTATTCGAATGCAGTACCCGTTCTATTGCATTCTCTTCTTTACAATGACACTCATATTAATATTGAGATCAGATATCGTTGCAGCTCAATGGCAGAGGTACCACGAGGCCGAAGTACTAAACACCGCCAAGCCGACCGTAGAATGGAACAAGTTCAACGATGAAGACACCGGATATGAGGTCTGGCAAATGACATCCAGTGACGCCGGAACCTGGCATGGTCATTTTAATACCATCAGTATGACTCCGGATGACCGATATCTCATTTTCAGTTCGGATCGTACCGGCAGCTGGCAGTTATTCCGGGCCAGTCTGGAAAATGGCGAAATATTGCAGCTTACGAATGTGGAATCACTGAGCAGTTCGAGTTTCACCGTGCATCCCAACGGCAAAGAGGTCTATTTCGGATTCGATGGAAAACTGGGCAGGGCTAATATTACCACCGGTGCAATTAACAAAGCCGAATTCGATGTACCGATAATTTTCAGAAGACTAATCTCCAACAACGGTCAATTCACGGTGGTAACCCATACAGATCAAAATTCCACAATTTTTCTTGTCTCGCTTTCTGAACCGGAAGTGAAGGCAAAACTTCATTGGCCAAGAGGGTCTACCCTGGAATTACCGGAATATGAAGCTTCGGGATGGGTGCCAAACCACATTTCCTCAGTGAATACAGAAGGAGACGATTGGCAATATCACCATAGTGATGATACACTTCGCCTTGGGCATGGTGTATCGTCATTTGACGGCAAATGGTTTGTATCCGACGGTCAGGATCCGGGACGCAATCCAATTCGATTAATAAATCTCGCTACAGGCAAGTGGGAGGACCTTTGTTGGCCCGACGCCTCAATATCCCCCGGACATGCCAGTCAGGCTCATGTGCATCCTTCATTCAGCTTCAGTGGTAATTTTGTGACATATACCTCTGATCGGACAGGATCCCCGGAAGTCTATGTGATTCCCATACCCGTAGAATTGAAGAATAAATTAGCACTTGCAAACACGAATCCACATCGTTTTCAGCATGAATGAGGCTGATTCAGAAGCAATAGGCGAATCACCGAAAAGAATGAATGGCACGATGCAGGTATGTGCCTGTCCCGCTTCACAAGAACCAGCTGATGACCAACACAACCAGAAGCGCGGTCACACCAATGATCGTCTCCATGATGGTCCACGACATAAGCGTCTGCTTTTCTGTCAATCCCATGTATTCCTTGACCAGCCAGAAACCGGTGTCATTCACATGAGATAGAACAGTGGCTCCCGCTGCAATGGCGATGAC
>SKXL01000105.1 GCA_007128425.1 Balneolales bacterium
ACAACCATATCCGAGTACATGGCAACGTACACATCCTCCCAGGTGTCCTCGCTGTTATTGGTTATATTGTAGCGCAGGATGCTCATCCCCTCGGCAAAACCGAAGTTCCAGTTGTAGCTCTCCAGACGCACATCGGCAAACAGGGGCTGCTCATGGCCGGAGATGGGAATGTTGTTGACTGTGGTGTTGCGGTCGGTGAAATGGGCAATCAGATCCTGGTGGCTCACGGCGCGCGGACTGAATGATTCGGAATCGGGAAAGCTCGAGCGCTCCTCAACATGCCTGCCATCGTTGGTGAATTCAAACCCAGCCTTCCCTGTTGAATAACCAGATGGATCGGTAACGGCTGCAGTGGATACAAGTGTTGCTCCAGCTACTCTTGCACCAACCCAGATACCGGCCTCAAAGAGGTGTTCTGTTCCTGTTCCACGGGGAAACTCCATGCTTGGAAGACCGATGGGCTGGTTGCGCACATTGGGACGGCCAAGCGTACCGGAATTGGTGACGGATAGTCCAAGATTGCTTACTTCAACTGCCTTGCGATCGAAACGATGTTGCGCCTGAGTGAAGGCGGCTGTCGCCATCCATGCTAATAAAACCAGTGCCAGGGAGACGGTAGAAAGAGCGTAACAATTACTCATTTAGTAAATAGTGGTCGTGTCTTTTTTGATTTTATGATACTTGCGGGGTCGGTGACCGGTGGTATTTCCGATAGTCATTCCGGGCAGCCTGTGTTTCCGAATTGGAGATAAAATTAGATCTTTTGATAACGAAAAAAAAATCGGCTTTCCAGTTTCTGGAGATTATCACACAATGGTAATATGCACTTCACCGTTCCATTTCAATTGCATGTAATCCGCCCTGGGCAGCATCGGTCATCCCGACCGGCTCAACGGTGTGACTGTGATTGCCATATCTTTGAATATCTCAAAAAACCGGCAGCTTTGCAAAGCGCTTCCATCTACCCGGATCAAAAAAATAATTTCAGCTCTGCCGTGTAATCTTTATTTTATCATTCCCATTTCAAGGCACATGAATTAGACTACAGAGGCCGACCAAGTCTTATCTGCATAGCAAGTCCGATCCATAAATTTCAATCCGGTTATTAAGGTCGCATCACTCCATTTAAGTAATTCACAATCCTTTCTCTATCATGAAGCAATTTTCCTACGGTATTCCTTTGATCACGCTACTATTGCTGGTTTTATCCCACCCCCTGACCGCGCTCGGACAGTTTTTCGAGGATTTTGAGAGTGGTTCCAAAGGTGGATATGCACCCGCGACCGTCGAACTGGCCTCCGGGCCCTGGATGTTAAATGATGCCCTGCTCGGGCGACAGGACGGAGACAAGCGAATCGGCACCCAATCGGTCCGTCTCAGAAATGGATATGTCGGCATGGAATTTGACATTTCTGGAGCCGGTGAAGTGCGTTTCTTTCACGCCAATGCCGGTTTTTCTGGTGATACCGGTGGGAAGATCCAACTGCAGTATTCCCAAAACGGTGGCAGCAGCTGGTCTGATGCCGGGCCCGAGCTCACTTCCCCGGAGGATGACCTTGAACAGGCAAGCATACCGGTCAACCTGAACGGTGACATTCGGTTCCGAATTATCCGGACTGCCGGAAACCGGATCAGCATCGACAACTTCGAGGTAACGGTGTTCGAGGAGATTTCCGAGGATCCCCGTCTGCGCGCCGAAGTGGGTGGCACCCTGGTCGATAGCGACGGCACGGTCGCTTTTGGTTCCGTGATGACCGGCAGCGAGGAATCCAGAATCCTCACACTCACCAACACCGGTCAGGAGACGCTTGTCTTCTCCAGTGCGGCTGTTTCCGGCAGCGAGGCCTTCAGTCTGGAGGGGGAAACCGGCGGAGAACTTGCCTACGGCGAAAGTATCCAGATGACCCTCACCTTTTCACCTGAGACGCTTGGTGATTACCAAAGTGTATTCACCCTTGAAACCAATGACCCTGACCGCGAAACCTTCACTCTGAACCTGACCGGACGCGGACTTCCTTCCGATGAGCCTATTTCCATTGCCGAGGCGCGAGGCTTACCCCTTGGAACCGTGGTCACCGTGGCCGGCTGGGTGACGGTAACCGATGAACTCTCCGGCCCGATCTATTTTCAGGACGATACGGCCGGACTCGCCTCCTACTATGGACCGCTTATGCGGGATGAGGAAGTCGGTTTTTCGCTTGGCGTGTCCCATGGCGACTCCATTGTCGTCACCGGTCCCCTCACCACTTTCAACGATCTGTTGCAGATCGCACCGGTGGAAGGCGTCATGAACACGGTAGAATTTGAAGTCTTTCCCGTAGCAAACCGCGAGATCACACCACGCGTAATCACCATTGCCGACCTCAATACAGGAGATTATGAAGGACAGCTGGTGCAGCTTGACAGTGTGTTGATCGAAGAAAGCGGTGCTTTCACCGGCCAGGAAAACTACAAAATAACCGACGGGGTGAATACGTCAGAAATCCGGATCTCAGAATTTACAGATCTCCCCGGTGCGGTAATCCCCAACGTACCGGTAAACATCGTGGGGGCCGCCAGCCGGTTCCGCCAGTTTGTCCAGGTATTCCCGCGCTCCCGGGTCGATATCATCCAGATTGGCGACGCCCCGCTTTTCCTCTCTGCAGCACCCTTTGAAACAGCGGCGACCCATACGAGTATCACCTTCCAATGGGAAACCGACCGGCCCGGCACCACCGAACTGTGCTACGGACTTACAGCCGCACTGGAAATGGGATGCGTCGAGGATCCCGGTCCCAAGGAGGAGCATACACTGATCCTTGAGGATCTGGAAGCAGCCACCATCTACAAGGTTCAGCTACGCTCAGCGGCAGGAACAGATACCAGCCATACAAACCCCTATTTCGTAACAACCTCCTCCCCGCCACAATCCACCCAGGAAATAAACGTATATTTCAACAAGAGTGTGGACCACACCCTTGCCGTCGGAGAACAGGCAACTCAAAACTTCAGCTTCCCGGACCATTACATCCGACGCATTTTCGAAGCGCAACATTCCATCGACATCGCATTTTACAGCACCAGCGGCAGTGTCGGCACGCAGATCGCCAATTTCCTCGGCCAGGCGCACAACCGCGGGGTCGAAGTCCGGGTGATTCTGGATCATACCACCAGCACCGCCGCGGTGGAAACCGAGCTTCAGGCCAACGGTGTGCCCTTCATCCTCAGCAACTACGGCAGCCAGAACAGCGGCAGGAGCGGTATCCATCACAACAAGTTTGCCGTCATCGATTATAAGGGCGGCGATCCCGACGACGTCTGGCTGGTCACCAGTTCATGGAATGCCACGGACCAGGGTTCCGAGCAGCAGTACCAGAACATGATCGAATTCCAGGATGTGGCTATTGCCGGCGCCTACACTCGTGAGTTTGACCAGATGTGGGGAAGTACCACCACCACGCCCAGTTCCGCCAACGCCCGTTTCGGCGAAAACAAGCAGGTGGTGAACCCGATGCTGTTCTGGATCGGCGACAGCCACGTGCGGCTACACTTCAGTCCGCAAGGCGGCACGGAGGATGCCATTGTCCAGGCGATCAACCGGGCCGAGCACAGCGTGAACGTAGGCACCATGCTGATCACCCGGTTTACCATCGCCAACGCACTGCGCGACAGACACGACGCCGGGCTTGCCGTCCGTGGTGTGATCGGGAATATCAGTGTCACCGGCAGCCAGTTCGAAACCCTCTCATCCTGGGGCGACTTCATCCACTTCCCTGAGGGTCAGTTCGGCCTGCTGCACCACAAGTACGCTGTGATTGATGGCGAGCAGACTTCCTGGAACGGTACGGTGATCACCGGATCGCACAACTGGTCCGGCGCCGCCAACCAGGTCAACGACGAGAACACCATCATCATCACCGATCCGCGCATCGCCAATCACTTTATCCAGGAGTTTGGCGCCCGTTACAAGCAGGTCGGGGGTGAAAACGAGATTATAGTCCGTTCCGAAACCGAACTCACCGCACTTCCTGAGCGCTTCACAGTGCACCAGAACTATCCGAATCCCTTCAATCCATCAACGGTAATCTCCTTTGAACTGCCATCCGATCAGAGCGTGAGCATCAGGCTGTTCGATACCCTGGGACGCGAAGTGGCAACACTGGTTTCCGGCGAAACCCTGTCCGCGGGGCGCCATGAGGTGACCTTTGACGCATCCCCTCTTTCCAGCGGTATCTATATCTACCGGGTGGAGCTTGGCGACGGACAATCCATGACCCATAAAATGACACTTATCAAATAATTACATAAAGCAATTACCCCTTTCATCGATGAGTTTGCAAACACGAATCTCTATTGCCGGCATCCTGGTATTTCTCATATCAGGACCGGCCACAATGTTCGCCCAATACAGCGATGATTGGGCCCAAATCCCCCGCTCCAAAACGTTTGACGTGGTCACCTGGAACATTGAGTGGTTTGGCGATGAAGAAAGAGGTCCAGACGATGAAGAAAAACAGTACACTCATGTTCGGTGGATCATCGAGGATCTTCAACCCGACTTGATGGCGGTCCAGGAGATTGCCAATCCGACACAATTTCAGCGCCTCATCAGCGACCTGGATGACTACCGGGGATTTATCACCAATTATTCCCAGCCTCAGCAGGTCGGCTTTCTGTACAACACCAACACAGTGGATTCGCTTTTCAGCGGTCTTGTTGATAGCGACAAAGGTCAGAATTCATTTTCCTGGGCCGGTCGATTTCCGCTGGAATTTGTGATTCAGGCACGGGTGGATGGGTCCAGCCGTATCATCTATGCGGTAGGGATCCATGCAAAGGCGTTCTCAGATCCCGAATCATACGACCGCAGGGTGGCCGCATCGCAGGATATCAAGACCTACTTCGACCAGTCCGTGACCCCGCACAGTGCCCTGATATTCCTGGGCGACTACAACGATGACGTCATACGGTCCACCCGTGGTCCCAATTTCGACTCCCCATACAAGAATTTCCTGGACGATCCAAACTACACCATAGTCACTGAATCTCTCAGTTTGAAGGACGCCGAATCGTGGAAACGGGGTACCAACCCCGGCAGCATGATCGACCATATCACAGTCAACCACCATCTGACCGACAAGTGGCTACTGGGCTCCGAGATGGTCTATGTGCCCGACTACATCAGTGACTTCAGCAGTACGACCTCCGATCACCGGCCCGTACACGCCCGATTTGATCTTTCAGGGACTTTGAACGCAACTTCATCGGGTCAGGACGACGCCAATGGCCTCCAGGAGACACCCGTGCATACGGAACTGCTGGGAAACTATCCCAACCCGTTTAATCCGGTGACCGTTATTCCATTCAATCTTGGTGAACCGGCTAGCATTTCACTGACAATCTACAATGCCCTGGGCCAGCGTGTTGCACGCCCAGTTTCGGAAACGCAGTACCGTGCCGGATCGCATTCCGTGTTATTCGATGCCCAAAACCTGCCCAGCGGTTTCTACTTTTATAAGCTGGAAAAAGACAGCGGATGGTACCAGACCCGGAAGATGATCCTTGTCAGGTAAGACCCGCGTTCATCTGCTGATAAAAGAGAAAAACAAAGAATTATTCTGCAGTTTGGTCAGTTATGGCTTTCGGCTGGATACATCTTCGGCTCTGTGAGATTGCCAAAGCGAAGATTTCTAACTGTCAGTAATCCGAGGAAGCGGTCAGATATTCAAGCCGCTCACGACTGCGATCCCGGATGGACGGCAGGTCGGGGTGGTTGCGATCCACTACGATCCGGTACTGTTCTGCCGCGTTTTGTGCATCCCCCGACTTCTCCAGTGAAATGGCAAGAAAATAGCGAAAAATTACATTTTCGGGCCATTTTTCCACCAAAGGCTCCACCACCTTGAGTGCATCATCGTACAACTCCTCCTGGTGGTAAAGGTAGGTGAGGATCATCCGGGCATCGGTACTGGTGTAGGTGTCGCTTTCAGCCGCCTCTTCCAGCATCCGGATCCCGGTTTCCCTGTTCCCCGATAGACCGACCATGCTCGTCAGCCACCGCACCTCTCGGGGTATGGTTCCCATCATGTAGTGGAACACGCCTTGCCCGATAAGCACATCCGGATTCTCGCCACTCATGGACATGAGTTTCCGGGTGTAGGAAAAACCGCTGGCCCCGCTTCGCACTGCTGTCCGGTACTGCTGCTCGCTGGCCGCCACGAGTCCGCGGTATCCATACAGTCCTCCCATCATAAGCACGGTTGTAGTGTCCTGCGGCATTGTTCTCATCCTGGATTTACCGACCTCGATTGCAATTTCAGATTTTTTCAGGAACTGTTCGGCCGCATCAGAACTTTCATCGGCAAAAAAATATTGCCAGAACGGTACCATGGCTTCGAAAAAGTAGGGTCTAGGATCATTTACTTCTTTATTCTGCAATTCCTGGAATATGGATCGTGCGTTATCCCAGTCGGTTTTGTAGAAAGAGGATATGCCGTTGTCGAGTTGATGTTCAAAAGCGGTGTAGAGGTCACGCTCTCCGCCCTCCGCCTCCACATATCGATTCATGCCGGATATCAACATCATTACGGTAATGAGCAAGATCGTGTACATACATTGAAGCCGGTTTGATTTGTCTGATGGTAGCATCCAGAATAGTCTGGTTGACATTAATTGATAATAATCGCTTTATGATTCTATATTATTGTGTTCCTGTCGGTTTGTTGCCCCCAGACCAGTTCAATTACTTACCGGTCTGTTATACAAAACTGCTGCCCGGTGGAGTTGCAAATCAGCCGGTTGCCCGCTCAGATTTAATCGTCGTAATGACCCGGGCCAAGGCGACCTTCTGTGCTGGCAACAGCTACGGAGACGGCGGCATCACCAGTAATATTGACCGCCGTCCGGACCATATCCAGAATCCGGTCCACTCCCAGAATCAATGCGATACCCTCAACAGGCACTTCCACGGCCTGGAGCACAATGACCAGCATGATGATCCCGGCGCCGGGCACACCGGCTGTTCCAATGGAAGCGAGTGTTGCTGTTATTACGATGATCAGCTGCTGCGATACGGTCAGATCTATCCCCACCGCCTGCGCTATGAACACCGCTGCTACGGCCTGATACAAACTGGTGCCGTCCATGTTGATGGTCGCACCAACAGGCAGCACGAAGCTGGCCACTTCCTCATGCACACCCAGATTTTTTTCGACACGTTCCATGGTAAGTGGAAGGGTTGCCAGGCTTGAACTTGTGCTAAAGCCCAGAAGCTGTGCCGGGCGGATGCCTCGCAGAAAGTTCCACATGGTCATATTACTGAACATTTTAAACAATGTCGTATAAACGATGGCGACATGCAGCAGCAGTCCTGCAATAACAACAAGAACATAAACCAACAGGGCCTGAAGCAGCTCAACGGTACCCCGCAGATCGTCTCCACCCAAATCCACAATTACAGCAGCAATCAGTGCAAAAACACCGTAGGGTGCTATTTTCATGATCATCTCGACAATTTTTATGATCACGTCATTAAGGGCATCGAAAAAATCAACCAGGATCTTCGATTTCTCTGATGGAATCTTCATCAGCCCGATGCCGATGATCAGCGCTACAAAGACAATCTGAAGCATGTTTGCGTTTTCAGAAGCTGCTGCAAAGAAATTGGAGGGGACAATATCGACAATGAACTCAAGTGGACTTCGGTCGAGCACCTCCGTAGCTGCTTCCTCCTGCCCCTCAATGTTTTCCTGGTAGCTCATAAAAAGGCTGTCCCTGGTCTCTTCGGGAAGCACTTTCCCGGGTTGAAAGATATTGACCACGGTCAGACCGATGGTAATGGCAAAGACAGTGGTGACCATGTAGATCCCTATCGTTTTGCCGCCCATGCGGGAAAGTTTTGTGAGATCATTGAGGTTAGTGATACCGACAATAAGTGAAGCAATTACCAAGGGGATGGCTACCAATTGAAGCATGCGTATGAAAATGGTACCAAACGGCTGAATAAAATCCTGGGTGAATGCCTGAAGACCAACCAATGAGGCAAAAATTCCCCAGATGAGACCTGTGATCAATCCGATTAATATTTGCCAGTGAAGCGTTTTATACCATTGCATATTGTAAATCAGTTAATAGAGCAGAACAGCTATTGCCGATGCGAGACCGGCGGCAAGAAACAAACTTCCCTGCCTGTCTGGAACAAGACGTTGCAATCCGGCCAGTTTTGTTTTTTTTACGGGATCAGACAACCAGCGTTTTGCCGATTTGTGAACAATAAAAATCGCACAAAGATAGGAATCCGCGAAACAACCTGAAAATCCCGCGAGGACAATGATCGCTGCCGCTCGAAAATCCAGTGATGGCGTAGCAAAAAGAAAGATGAGAGCCACTATCAATACGGCTGCAGCAGCAGCCAATGTTCCCTTATAGCTGACAGAGCCGGCAGTCCCGGAAGGCACGTGCTTTAGTGTTGTTACAAGTTTGGCATTGTAAGCAAGGCTCCTGTCGGTTATAGCTCTCCATGTGACTGCTGCACTGGAGGCCAATGCAGCAGATGCCGCTACAATAAGCCAGGTCTGTTCAAATGTGTAGTAGAGAGCGATGAAAAGAACAAACCAGAATGATTCGGACCAGATCTGCATGCCATGCTTTCGGGCTTCCATTTCCGGATGTTCCGGCATCTCAAACCACCAGGCCAAAACATGGGCGCCGGCATAAAAAAAAATCAGTATAAAAGTTCCAAACCAGCCTCCCAGTCCGACTGACAGGATACCAACCATTAGAGCTGCTCCTGCTCCGTCAATGGTAAAATAGTTGTTGATGTATGCCACAAAAACAATTGCACTGCAGAGTAGTACAGAACCAAGTATCCAGACGCGTTCCGCTGCTCCTGAATACAGCACCAAAAGGGCTATAAGTACAATTGCAAACCCATAATTGAGCAGTCGATCGATCAAGGCTATGGGGAGGTAGAAGTCGGAGTTGTGTCTCCGGACTGATCCCTGGTCTCTTCTTCCCGGGCCAGTTTCGGGTCGGTTCTGAAAACAGCAATGGCAACCAGGATGAAGCCGGTCATTACAAGCAGCGGTGCAATATAAAGTGAATAGATTCCATACTGTTGTCCCTCAATGTACATGCCACCAAATCCCAGAATAACAAGCAACACACCGAGTGCAAGAATTTTATAATTGTACGCCGAAAGCAGCATCGGCATTACAGGTCCTTTTTTTCGTCTGCGTGAACGTTCTTTTTTTCTTGCTTTACTCATGTATTGATGTTCTGTTTACACTAAATGGGTAGCCCGTACTGAATTTGCCGGCTGCTGTACCGGACTCGCTTTGATTGTTTTTTTCTCATAGTCCAAAAATATAAATTCTATTGGTATGGTTAGCAAACATTTTTTATGTCAACGGATGGAACCCCGTTGCATTTCAGGAGGTGTTTCGTTAAGTTAAACAAGTGATTGAATCCCGTAGTTGTCGCACCTGTTTTACCATATCAACCTCAAGCTGTTCTTCTTGAGAGGACCACGTACTGTTGCAGTTTAATGTGCCTCGGTGCGTGTGATCGCAAACCCTAAAAAGGCATCCGCCTTGGCTCCTGTTGTCGACCCGCAGCAGGAGCTTTTTTATTCTTATCTTCCGAATCAGCAGTTTGTTCTGCAAGGAGAAGAGATACAGGCAAACTGGATGGTGAGATCACTCCTCGCTGCATAAACACCAAATCCATACTTTTCTTTTCATGACACCCACACCGGTAAACATTGCACTCATTCAGGTTTCGTGTTCTGATGACATTATGTCCAATTTAGACAAAACATTCTTGCGCATTCGCGATGCCGCGGGGAACGGAGCGCAAATCATACTTCTTCAAGAGCTTTTTGCATGGCCCTATTTCTGCCGCGAAATTGACGAACGTTACTTTGAATGGGCGGAGCCTGTTCCGGGACCGATAACGACACGTCTTGAGAAGCTTGCCTCAGAGCTGAATGTGGTAATCGTAGCGCCTCTGTTTGAGAAGCGAGCTCCGGGCCTGTATCATAATTCAGCCGCAGTTATTGACGCCGATGGCAAATATCTTGGCAAGTATCGCAAGACACATATCCCGGAAGATCCCGGATTTCATGAAAAGTTTTATTTTACACCGGGTGATCTGGGCTATTCGGTATTTGCAACCCGTTATGGTCGCATCGGTGTCTTGATCTGCTGGGATCAGTGGTTTCCGGAGGCAGCGCGTCTCACCGCTATGATGGGTGCGGATCTTTTGGTTTATCCGACGGCCATAGCCTCTTTGCCTGAGGAGGCCGGTAATAAATCGAGACAATACCTTGAAGCGTGGCAAACCATTCAAAGGAGCCACGCTGTAGCCAATGGCTGCTATGTCGCTTCGATCAATCGTGTGGGTACAGAAAACCGGTTATCTTTCTGGGGTCATTCTTTTGTAAGTGGGCCATTCGGAGAAGTACTGGCCGAGGGGGGTGACGGTGAAGAGACCATCGCATGCCGCATTGATCCTTCAACCATCGATCGCCATCGAACCACATGGCCGTTTTTCAGGGATCGGCGCACCGATACCTATGGACCTGTCACGTTACGCTGGCTTGATTCAAACGAGGATTTGTAATCAAAAACCGGCAGTCAGACTGAAATGAACTTTTCCATTATGGAGCGGGTCTTCGGCTGAGACGGCATAGGTAAATTGCATCATTCCGATGGGTGTCTGATAGCGGAAACCAAACCCGCCAGAGTAGATCCAGGCTGAAGTACTTTGCTCTTCGCGGCCAAGCATTGCGGGACGCTCATATCCACCCAGCGTACCAAACAGGAATGCATGCGAAACCGGATCAAGCAGGTAACGATATTCAAGGTCAGCCCAGGCTGCTCTGGCAACACGAAATTGTTCCTCCCGGTATCCGCGAACGGATCGGGCTCCGCCAATTGGCATGACATCGGTCTCGGTGTATTCCGGCGACTCGACAATGGCCCCATTCAGCTGGAAAGCAATAACATGTCTGGAAAAAGGGCTATGGAATGTTTTAAATGATGAACGTACACGCTGCTGAAGCATGGTGCCGCGGCTATTAAGCTCTTCGACCCGATTATCTGTAATACGTCTGAGTCCGGATTCAACATAGAGGTCAAAAACCATTCCCCGCTGTGGCGATATTCTGCTGTCCGTATTATCAAACCGGAAACCGAAACCTGCGGCGCGCCTGACACCGTCCAGCACACTGACAGCCAATGCCGGGTGGTCGTTGGCTGAGGTATTCTGTTGACTCAGATGCACCGAATACATGCGCTCCGGGGTGCGGTGGTAACTTCCTTTCACCTGGAGTTCCCGGACCTGATAACTGGTATCCTGCTGAACAAAGCGAAAATCGATACCGGCCCCAACCGGCAGTCCCATTATCCACTGTCGGTCAAGGCCCGATTCCAGCCGGGTTACCATGTCATCCAGCCGCTCAAACACCAGATGCATGGCACTTCCCGCCCATCCCACATTTCTGATGAGCATTTCACCGCGACCAACGATATTGTAGCCGTCCATCGGACGTGGCACATATCCAAACATGAGGTCAAAATGGTTGGCTCTGCGCTCGGTTACATCGTAGTGAACATAGGTTTCCTCATTTCGAATTACGATATCGCCACGGCTTATTTCGCTGAAAAACCCGGTGTTCTCAAGATTTCGACGCCCCCTTTGGAACAGGTCGGGTGTGATGATCTCGCCCTTGCGAATGCCTGTAGCCGTTTCCACATAGTCGGCATTGAACTGTCTGAGGCCACCCGTTAGTACGCCGTCAACACGAAATACCTCTCCCGTCCATATCCCGACGTCCATCGATACCCGGCAGGTTCGGCTGTCCGGATGAAGATCGAAGATCTCAAGACGTGCCAGCGGATAGCCTTGCTGCTCCAGATGGCGTACCATGCGCCTGAACTTACTTTGCAATGCTTCCTGATCGAACAGATCATTTTCACCGTAAAAGCTGGTAAAATTCTGCATCAGCTCCTGACGGTTGTCCTGCAACTCGATATCTATTTCACCGAGTCTGTAGCGGCATCCGGGAGATGAATATACGGAAACGGTATTTCTGCCATTTTGTGGTTTATTAAATACTTGCGAAAAGACAATACTGTCAATTTCCGCAGAAAAATAACCTGAATCTGCATAGTTTCGCGCAAGAACAGTGCGAATGCGGCTGCCGGCCTGTTCCGGTCCGGCTGCTAAAAAAACTTCAAGGGAATCCCGTAACACGGCTGGTGATGCTGAGTTTCGGGCATCCTGAAAATATCGGAGTTGCACCTGCTCAGGATCCGTATGACGGATATCCTCATAAAATCTTACTGATGCATTGCCCTGTGCTGAAAAAGCAACAAGCATTGCAAATACAATAAGAAGTTTTGGCATATCATTACATTAACGAAGAAGTTCCCGGACAAAAACGGGAAGTGCGAATGAACCCTGATGAATGTCAGGATTATAATAACGTAACGCAGCACCCATGGATGTGGTGCCCTTGACAACACGGTCAATAACTTCAGGATCATGAGGTTGAATGCCTTTGGAAGCGTAAGCAAGAGACCACATTCCTGACGGATAAAGTGGTATGAATGCCAGATACATGCGGGAAACTTCGAAGATGGCATCCAGGGAGTGAAACAGGTTTCTGATTGCCGGATGATAGGAGGCCACCCATGGACTCTCGGTTTGGGAAGTCAAAACCCCTTGCGGAGTCAAGGCCTTGTAGCAGTTCCTGTAAAATGCCTCGCTGAAAAGATCAACTGCCGGTCCAACAGGGTCGGACCCGTCAATAATGATCACATCATATGGTTCGGCGACGCGTTCAACGAATGCAATGCCATCTTCGTAGTGTACGTTCAATTTGGGGTTATCGAAATCACCGACCATCGGCATGAACTGTTTGGCAGCCTGGACGACAACTTCATCGATCTCCACCATATCCACATGCTCCACCGATGGGTGCCTAAGCACTTCGCGGGCTGTTCCACCATCGCCACCACCGATGATCAGCACCCTTTTCGGGTTCGGGTGGGCAAACATGGGTACATGAGAAAGCATCTCATGATAGACAAATTCGTCTTTTTCCGACAGCATGACCATTCCGTCAATGGTCATCATTTTCCCCCAGGTATCGGTATCAAAAATTTCCACTTTTTGATATGGGGTCTGCCGTGAAAACAGGGTTTTATTGATCCCGACGGTCAGTCCCGTGCGACCGTTATAAAATTCATTGAATTGCATCTCAAATGATCATTAGATTATTCATACCATAAAACGGCTCCGGCAAAAACGGCTCCGCATTGTTCGACTGTGTGCTCCACGCCGGTTGAAAAAAGGGTTCCCAGTTTTCGGTTCCGATAGTCAAATGCGTCCTGAGCCATCTGTCGGACTTTTTCTTCCACTTCTGCAAGCGGGGCCTTTCCCTCATATTCCATGATAACCCCCGCCATTTCCGGGTCTTCGGGCAGTGCAACCGCAATGGCGGCTGACAGTAACTCTCCCGGAGCATCAGAATCGATATGGGCATAGGCTACAGGTATCAAACCACCCTTGGGCAGCGTAACCGATTTTCTTTGTTTTGCCCCTGGCGGGACGATACTGCTCATACGCACAAGATTGGTATCACCTACCCCTGCATTAAGCAAAGCCTGGTCAAAAGCATTCAACAACATCCTCCCTTCCCCGGACCCTTTGACCAGGCAGAAGATGTTAGGGGTGCGAATCATGTTCATGGTTAACTCCGATTAATAATGGTAAAAAGTGGTTTATAAAGTCTGCAGGGCGCCTTTTGACTTTCCGGCTTAGGTTGATGCATCAGAATTATCGTGTTTGCCGGGAAAAATGGAACTCCAGCCAAAAGCCATGCTCAGCATCGGGATACGGAATAGATATCTACAGTCGTTGTTTATCAATTGTTGAATTTTGCCGCATTTTCGGGCTTGAAAAGCAGTTTTTGTCCCTCCGCCACTTTGAACATGCCACGCTTCAATTCCATCGCTGATGTGTTTCTGGATTCAAAATGCTCTTTAAGATGTTCCTGTATAATCCACGGGTCGATCGTATCTCCGCAAGTAAAGATGTCGACAGCAGCATAGGAATATTCCGGCCAGGTATGGATTGCAACATGGGATTCAGCAATCACAACCATTCCACTGACTCCATGGGGACTGAACTTGTGGAATTTGTGGGAAATTATGGAAGCACCGGATGCCCGTGTTCCCTCAAGTAAGATTGCTTCAATTTGTGCAACATCATTGAGCACTTCGTCATTGCATTCGTAAAATTCAACAAGTATTTGTCTTCCTAATGCTTCCATTTCATTGAGCTCTAGTGGGTGGTTTGTTCAGTGATCGCTGCATGAAACAGCAAGTATAAAAAAAGCAACCCTTTGCACACAGCCACCCCGCTTGTATCGCATGCGCTTGTGTGAAAAAGTCGCGTTGAAACGCAGCAATCAATCTCTTGCACAGAATTTGATCGCACTATCACAATAAAGTTTCGAATTTGAGAAGCTATCTTTGAACCAGCATATTTCAATTTCGTAATATCTTCTATGCGTTTTTCTTGTTTCCGAGGAAATTATCCAATAAACGACAACATACTAACACCGTAACATCTGGTTCGCATTCCTTTTGCGATTATCAAGCAACGGAACCTGTTTTTTACAGACTCCAAAATTAAAGATTTTTTTTGAATTTAATACGCTTCTGTAATTTTTTTTTCCACCCGGATCCATTAACATGGTATGTGATGCTGAACCAGTAGTTACGATCTGTATTTGCTAAGTCGATTTTTTTTTATTAAGTAGAACTATGGGTAGTTAAGGGCACGTTCTGCTAACTAATTTGGAGGCGGAAAAATGGACGCGTTTTATAAGAAAACTGAAAAGCTACTTGATATGGCAGGAATTTCCATAAACGGAGTACGTCCTTATGACTTCCAGGTACACAATGATCTGTTGTTCCAGCGAATATTTGCAGAAGGTTCTCTGGGACTTGGTGAAGCGTACATGGACAAATGGTGGGATTGTGATGCATTGGACGAATTCTTTTACCGGGTTACATCAGCAAATCTGGACAGGAAAATTAAACCATTTCGCGAGCTGGGTACCTTTCTGAAGGCAGCCATTCTGAACCTTCAGCATCCCTCTCGGGCCTTTGTCATTGGTGAGCATCACTATGATATCGGAGAGGATCTATACGAAGCCATGCTGGACAGCAGAATGATATACAGTTGTGCCTATTGGAATAATGCAAAATCTCTGGAACAGGCCCAGCAAAATAAACTGGACCTGGTTTTTAAAAAACTTGGGTTAAAGAAAGGGATGCGGGTTCTCGACATCGGATGCGGCTGGGGAGGCGCACTCAAATATGCCGCCGAAAAATTTAATGTTGAGGGAGTGGGCGTAACCGTATCGGTCAACCAGGCTAATAGGGCAATGGAATCATGTAAAGATCTGCCTGTCGAGATTCATCTTAAGGATTACAGAGATCTGAATGGCAAATTTGACCGGATCTGGTCTATCGGCATGATTGAGCACGTCGGTGTGAAAAATTATCGCACATTCATGAGAGTCGTCCGTCGCTGTCTCAATACGGACGGATTGTTCCTGCTCCACACCATCGGCGGTAATCGATCTGTGCACAAAAGCGATCCATGGATTGAAAAATACATCTTTCCGAATTCCATGATTCCATCACTCAGGCAGCTTGCGCTGTCATGGGAAAAACTGTTTGTGCTGGAAGACCTGCACAATTTCGGCCCTGACTATGAAAAAACACTTAAGCAGTGGCATCAAAATGTTATATCCAGCCGCAATAAACTCAAAAAGAATTACAGCGAGCGGTTTTTCCGAATGTGGCGGTATTACCTGATGAGTTGTGCCGGAACATTCAAGTCCCGCAAACTGAATGTCTGGCAGATGGTACTTTCACCGAATGGCATTCCGGGCGGATACGCGCCGGTCAGGTAGTCATTTTTTTGACGGTCATGAGCAGCACCGACTCCGGAGATTGCCGGCTGAATCCCTTGATCGCCTTGTCCGCATCGAGTAGCACTTCAAACAGCCATGGACAAGCAGCAAGCGGGTAATTATGTCCCGCCCTGGCCAGTTTGTTGTAGTAGAAATTGCTTTTTATTCCCACCGACTCCTGTATCTGCTTTTGTGACAATCCCTTACGGGTCAGCCGCTGAATATGCCATATTTTTCCGAATGTTCCGTACAAATAGCTTATGATTCTGATCACCTCACCGGCTGGTGAATCTGCATTGTGCAAGAGTTGGTGGGCAACCATCATCGCTTTGCCGGTGTTGCGTTCGAAAAGCGCATCCTGAAAATCAAACATCGAGAATTCTCTGGAGAGTCCGACAAGATCTTTCACATCCTGGACACTGACCGGTCTATCCTGCTTGCAACTGGCAGCAAGTTTCTCAATCTCAACCGTCAACTGCTGCAAATGATTACCCACATGAAAAGCCAAAAGCGGAACGGCATTCTCCTCAAATGTCAGATTGTGCTCGATTGATGCCCAGTCCATAATCCACTGCGATAAATGGAACTCTTCCAGCGGATCGAAAGTGTGCGACGTCACCGTTTTACTTTTTTTAAGCGCACTTCCCAGTTTACTGTTTGCGGCAGGCCGCTTTTCACTTGTAAGAAAAAGCAGTGTGGTTGGATTTGGTTGTTTCAGATACGCTACAAGGTCACCCACGGTACCGCCACCCGTCTCAGGTCCATCCAGGGACTTTACGTCTGAGTCTGCACCGGTTCCCTTTAGATTCGATTGTCCGCCATCGGCTTTTTCTCCTCCCTGCTGATCTGTACCGGTTTGCCTGGCATCAAACATTTTCATGAAATCCCGTACCACAACCACCCGTCGTTCTGCCATCATCGGATAACTGCGGCAAATGTCTATCACCTTATCCACCTTCACCTCAAGTCCGTACAGCACATCCAGGTTGAAATCCCTGGCCTCTTCGGGTACAATAGAGATGGCTGCGTCCTGCAGGCGGTCAGGGAAAAAACCCTCTTCCCCGAAAAAGGCGTAGACCGGTTTGATCCCGGTTCCACGCAACTCCTCCATAAATACTTTGAATTGTTCCAGGCTGGATGTTTTTTTTGCCATGGCAAGGTTTTTTTTCAAAGCTGGTGCTTTCCGTTACGGATAGAGGCGTCCCATCATGCGAGGGAACGGGATGGTTTCACGTACATGCTGAAGCCCGCACAACCAGGCGACCGTGCGTTCCAGACCAAGGCCAAAACCGGAGTGCGGTACAGATCCATACTTGCGCAGTTCCAGATACCAGCGAAATTGCTCTTCCGGTAGATTATGCTCCTTAAGCCGCTGCATCAGGATTTCATGATTATCTTCGCGCTGACCTCCTCCGATGATCTCACCATAGCCTTCCGGAGCGATCATGTCCACACCCAAAGCGATTTCATCGTTCTGGGGATCACGCTTCATGTAAAATGCTTTCACTTCGGCCGGGTATCCATACACCATCACCGGTGTGACCTCGTCCATGGTCAACAGGGTCTCGTCGCTGCCGCCAAAATCTTCACCCCACTTTTTCCCAAGCGCTGAATTTTTCCAGACCGGGATATTGCGCAAATCCTCCTCGATCTGGTCGAGGCGGGCATTGATCTCCCCTCTCTTGCGGTCGATTTGAAATTTTCGGCCCTTTTTTGCCTGGCCAAACTCGGAATTAAGCGCAGTCAATGCATCTTTAAGCTCTTCGGCTTCCCGTTTTCGATCTCTTTTCATAGTGTCAAGTTTCTCTTGCATTTCGGGAGAATTGAGCTTCTTGACAGCCTCGGTGTAACTGATTCTGGGAAAAGGCGCTTTGATGTGTTCGAGTTTCCCGACATTTCTCTCAAGTATTTCAAGCTCCTCCCGATTGTTTTCAAGTACTTCCTGAACGATAAAGACGATCATCTCCTCTGCCAGTTCCATGTTCATGGGCAGATCGTAGAATGCCATTTCAGGCTCTATCATCCAGAATTCGGTGAGGTGCCTGCGTGTCTTGCTTTTTTCAGCGCGGAATGTGGGTCCGAAGGTGTAAATCTTGCCGTGCGCCATGGCCATGGCCTCGCCGTAAAGCTGGCCCGACTGTGTCAGATATGCCTTGCGATCAAAGTAGTCCGTTTCAAACAGATTGGTGGTTCCTTCAGCGGCATTGCCTGTAAAAATGGGCGCATCCATCTGTATGAAGCCCCGCTCCTGAAAAAAACGGTGGATGGCATAGATAATGGTATTTCTGATGCGCATGGCGGCCCATTGCTTGCGGCTGCGCAGCCAGAGGTGACGATGCTCCATCAGGAACTCAATGCCGTGTTCTTTCGGTGTTATGGGGTACTCTTCTGCAATGGAAAATATGTTGATATCGCGTACATGCAGTTCGTGTCCACCGATGCTGCGCTCATCGACATTCACCATACCGGTAATCTCAATGGCGCTTTCCTGCTGGAGCCGTGAGGCCTTCTCCCAGACCTCCTGCGGAACGTCATCCTGGGCTACAACGGACTGGCAGAGTCCGGATCCGTCTCTTACAATAATGAATATCAGCTTTTTGCTGGTCCGTATGTTATACACCCATCCTTTGAGGGTAACCTGCTTGCCGGCATGTTCCGGAATTTCGTTGATGTAAACCATAGAAATAATTATTTGAGGATCAAGACGCTTCCTTATCCTCAGGCATCAGAACCGTCTCTGTAAACTGTTTTTCATCGAAATAGGTCTCGCAAAGATTGCGAATTTGCTCTGCATCCGCACTATCAATTTCAGCTACCAGCTCATCCAGTGTAATATAACGGTCATAAAATATTTCGCTTTTGGCGAGTCGTGTCATCCGGTTACTCATACTTTCCTGTGCAAGAAGCAGTTTCCCTTTGAGCTGTGATTTTGCCTCGTTCAACTCTTTATCGGGGATGCGTTCATCACTGAGTCGCCGGAGTTCAACCAGCACCAGGTCCCTGACATGATCGAGATACCCCCGATCGGTGCCGGCATAGATGCCAAACAGTCCGCTGTCCCGAAAAGCTTCCATGAACGACTGAATGTGGTAGCAGTAGCCGTATTTTTCCCGGATGTTCTGATGAAGGCGCGAGCTCATCCCGGAACCCAGGACGGTATTTGCAAGCAGCAATTTGTACCGGTCAGGGTCAACCGCCGACAATGCCCGTCGACCGAGCATAAAATGGGTCTGCTCGATAGGCCGTCGGATGAGCGACCTGGTAGCCTTGTACGGGGTCATGGGCTGATCTCCGTTGGCAACAAACTCATTGTCAACCGGCTGAAAATATTTTTCGGTAAGGTCTACAACCTGATTATGGTCCGCGTTTCCCGCCACTGCAATAATCACATTGAGTGGATGATAATGCTCCCGCATGTAACTAAAGAGCGATTCCCTGCTGAAGTTTGAGACCGTTGATTCATACCCGATGATCGGTCGTCCAAGCGGATGAGGCAAAAACAACTGCTTGTGAAACTCCTCAAAGATGAAATCTTCCGGATTGTCACGATACATCTTCATCTCCTCGATCACCACCTTTTTTTCCTTTACGATCTCGTCTTCCGGAAACCGGGAATGAAGCACCATGTCTGTAAGCACATCGAGTGCGGTATCCAGCTCCGAATCCAGACATCTTGCATAGTAGCACGTCAGCTCGGGCGAGGTAAAAGCATTCAGGTAGCCGCCAACAGCCTCCATGCTTAGTGCGATGTCGTAGGCGGACCGTTTATCGGTCCCCTTGAAGAGCATATGCTCAAGAAAATGGGTGATGCCGGCTTCGGGTTCTTTCTCATGGCGACTGCCTGTTTTGACCCATATGCCTACTGAAAGACTTCGCACGGTTCGGATCGATTCGGTAACGACACGCAGCCCGTTGGGCAGTACGGTTTTCTGAATTCGGTCAGGTGTGCTCATTTGCAAGTTTTAATTTTTAAATTCAATCGGGAAACTGTGATCTGACAAGCACGGGAAGTGCCACAAACAGTACAAGTGCCCAAATATACAAAAAGCGCCGCCATAAACATGACGACGCTTTTATTTTGTTGCGTAAAGGCTGAACGGCATCCCCGAGAGTATGCCAGTGGGACGACCGTTTCCTTATATCACAGCTAAATCCCCCTTATTCTTTGGGAATCAAAGCTTTGCGAGACAGGCGAAGCTTGCCGCCATCTTCCACCTTGAGCAGTTTGACCTCAACCTGATCTCCTTCCTGAAGCACATCGGTAACTTTGTTGATGCGCTTGTGGTCGATTTCAGAGATGTGAAGCAGTCCGTCACGGCCGGGAAGTATCTCTACAAAGGCTCCGTATTCCTTGATGGAACGGACGGTACCCGTGTAGATCTCACCCTCCTCCAGATCGCCGGTAATGGCTTTTATCTTCTGGATGGCCGCATCGATCTTCTCCCGACTGTCTGCCGAAATCGTTACAATGCCTTTGTTACCAACTTCTTCGATCATGAGTTCCGCTCCGGTCTCCCTCTGGATAGACTGGATGACTTTTCCACCGGGGCCGATGATACCGCCGATCTGATCGGTTTCCACCTCCAGCTTTTCGAATGAAGGTGCATATTGGGAAATTTCAGGACGAGGAGCAGATATGCTTTCGGCCATTTTTTCCAGGATATGAAGCCGGCCCTCACGAGCCTGTCTCAGGGCTTCAACCATTACCTCATAAGAGATGCCTTTCACTTTGATATCCATCTGGCAGGCCGTGATACCATCCGTTGTGCCGGTCACCTTGAAGTCCATATCACCCATGTGATCTTCTTCACCCTGGATATCCGATAGAACAACGTGCTTGCCGTCGCCCACAATCATGCCCATGGCAATGCCCGCCACCGGCTTTTTAACGGGAACACCGGCATCCATGAGCGCCATGGATCCGCCGCAGACGGAGGCCATGGAGGATGAGCCGTTGGATTCAAGTACATCCGATACCACACGAATGGTGTAGTCGAACTCATCGGTGCTCGGCACCATTTTTTTCAATGACCGCTCGGCAAGATTACCGTGACCGATTTCGCGTCGGGAAACACCACGCATAAATTTGACCTCGCCAGTGCAATAAGGCGGAAAGTTGTAATCCAGCATAAACCGCTTGGAACTGTTATGGAACAGGGTATCGATCATCTGCTCATCACGCTTCGTGCCAAGCGTGACAGAGACTAACGCTTGTGTTTCCCCCCGGGTGAAGATGGCAGATCCGTGGGTCCGCGGCAGATAGCCGACTTCGGTCCAGATCGGACGGATATCGGAGGGCTTTCGGCCGTCAATTCTTTGGTCTTCTTCGAGAAGGACCTTGCGCATGGCCTCCTTCTGGATGGCATAACAGATTTCAGAGATGGCATCCTCCTGCTCCGGAAACTCTTCAGCGAGCTTTTCCTTTACCTCGGTACGGATCTCCTTGCCGGCCAGTCCGTAGTCTTTCTTTGCCAGTTTTTGGCGGCTGATTTCAACAAACCGATCACCGACAAGCTCACGAACTTTGGCATCCAGTCCTTCAACCATTTCCGTCACCGGATTCTCCCACTTCTCTTTCCCATATTCATCGCGGAGATCAAGCTGGAACCGGCAGAGTTTCTTGATGGCTTCATGTGCCTGGCGGATCGCATCCACCATTTCTTCTTCCGATGCCTCATCAAGCTCACCTTCGACCATGACAACACTCTCGAGCGTTCCGCCAACGGTCAATTCAATATCAGCGGCCTTGAGTTCGGTAACGGTTGGATTGACGACTATTTCGCCATTGATCCTTGCAACACGAACCTGCGCCATGGGGCCTTCAAATGGAATATCCGACAAGGTAAGTGACAGCGAGGCAGCCACGGCACCGATCACATCACCGTCATTTTCACCATCAGATGAAAACACCTGGCAGATAATCTGGGTTTCGTTCATGAATCCTTCGGGAAACAGCGGCCTGATGGTTCGGTCAATCAATCGTGCGGATAAAATTTCTTTTTCGGAAGGACGTCCCTCTCTTTTAATAAATCCACCGGGGAACTTCCCGCCGGCAGCAAAGGTTTCCCTGAATTCAACGGTCAGCGGGAAAAACGGCTGGCCAGGTTTGGCTTCCCGTGCCGCAGTGGCTGTTGCCATCACAACGGTATCTCCAATACGAAGAAAGGAGCTTCCATTTGCCTGTTTTGCGAGTCGCCCGGTATCAACGGTAAGCTCTTTACCGGGTGCGTATTCAATTTTTCTAAAATCAGCTTTCATAGTTTTTCGTTCTATTCTTCTTTCGTCTTTAGCGTACATGCAATAGCCGGAGGGATATTCTCCCGTTGTGTGCCAAACACCCGCAAGGCAGGATTCCGGTATATTGCTGGATCAATGGGTGTTTATACAAGAAAGGCACGAGAATATCGTGCCTTTTGGTGTTTATTTCCGGATACCAAGTTCCTTGATCAGTTTTCGATATCCTTCAATATCTTTCTTCATTACGTAATTCAGAAGGCGACGGCGTTTACCGACCAATCGAAGCAACCCGAGGCGCGTGGAATGGTCTTTTTTATGAGATTTGAGATGGTCCGTCAGCCTGTTGATGCGCTCGGTAAATAGTGCAATCTGTGCTTCCGGCGATCCGGTGTCTTCAGCGGTTTTGCCGAACTTTTTGAAAATTTCCTTCTTTTCTTCAACTGAGATATTCATGTATGTAGTCTCCGCTTTAGATTATATCATACTAAAGTAGATAATGGTTATAAATGAGAGTGATAATTTAAAGGTTTTCAGTGCTATTTCCAAACTGCCGGCATATCTCACGGTCCCTGACCAGCTGCGCCACAAGTGCCTCAACCGAATTGAATTTTTTTTCTCCTCTGACGCGCCGGTTGAACCGAACCTTCATACGGTTTCCGTACACGGTTCGACTGAAATCAAACAGATGGACTTCCGGAACCACCTTTTTTTCGCCCTCGAATGTCGGCCTGATACCTATGTTCATCATTCCACTGTACATCTGTCCTTCCAGCATAGCTTCCACACAATAGACACCGTTTGCCGGAAGGATCTTCCTGCTGCTTTCGGGTTCCAGATTGGCGGTCGGAAATCCGATGGTACGACCGCGCTGGTCTCCTTTTACAATAGTACCACTCACCTCATAACGACGTCCCAACATCTCCGCTGCAGCACTCACATCGCCCTCCGTCTCAAGCAGCCTGCGAATCACGGTACTGCTTACCGTGACATGACCTACCTCGTGTGCCTTCTCAACGTGGATGGAGAAACCCAGCTCCTTTGCAAGTTTCCGGAGTGTGTATATGGATCCCTTGCGATCCCGTCCAAAATGGTGGTCATACCCAATTACGAATTTATCCACTCCGATACGCCTGAAAATATATTCTCTGATAAACTCATCAGATGTCAGAATGGAGAAGTCTCTTGTGAACGGTATTACAACCATCTGATCGATCCCATAATCCTGCATGATGGAGGCACGCTCTGTCAGGGTGGTGAGAAGCCGGATACTATCAGATGAGGGATTGATCACTTCTCTTGGATGAGGATCAAATGTGACCACAACAGCGGGTGCCGACTTTTTACGGGCCAGGTCAACTACATTCCGAATCAGAGCCTGGTGTCCGAGATGTACCCCGTCAAACGTACCTACCGTTAGTACATTGGCCTGATTTCTCTTATAATCCTGAATAAAAACGGGTCTGCTCATAAAGGGTTTAACATCATAATATCCATAATCATGCCTCCTGATCGTAAATGCTGCGAATCTGCTCAATTGTGATGGCATCATCAGCATCGTAGGGGCCGATAGCGGTTCTCCTTAGATTCGACAGGCTTGCCAGCGATCCCAGCGCAATTCCAAGATCGTGCGCCAATGTTCTGACATAGGTTCCTTTGCTGCAAAGTATATCAAGCACAAGATGGTCATTATCAAAGGAGACAAGTTCAATATCAAACACTTCAATCTGCCTGGGCTCTCGTACAACCACTTCACCTTGCCTTGCAAGTTTATACAACCGCCTGCCATCTTTATGTAAAGCGGAATACATTGGTGGAATCTGGTTAATTTTTCCAGTAAACCGCCGGGCCAACATGTTTTCAACATCCCTCTTTTTTATATGATCTGTCGGTGCAAACGCATCAGGTTCGGTCGCTGCGTCCTGACTGGGTGTCGAGACGCCAAGTCGCACCTGGGCACAATAGCGCTTGGGAAATTCCTGGATGCGGGATATTGCTTTCGTGGCCTTTCCGGCACAGATAACCAACAAGCCGGTTGCAAGAGGATCCAGTGTGCCGGCATGACCCGTTTTGCGAATTTTGATTCGGTAACGCAGGAATTTCACCACATCAAAACTGCTCCAACCGGCAGGTTTGTCAATCAAAAAAAGAGAACCTGAAGCATGATCGGTATCGGGTGAAGGTAGCCGGTTGCGGTCATAAACCGGCAAACTGGTAAGTGAGATCGTATCCTTGCCCATTGACCGATTACATTCTGTTGTTACTTGTACCGGGTTTTACAAACTGTTTCAAATGAATCCATACCTTTCCTTGCTCAAACAGAATCGTCATTTTGATCTTCACCAGATTTTCCGGAGTGTATTTTCCGGAATAACGAATCCATTTTTTCTACGTACTCTGCCGTATCATCCGGATGAAAGTGGATTTCGGGTATACGTCGCACCTGATGTCTAATCCTTCCGGCAAGCTTTTTCCGAATTTCCGGGGTTTTTTCCTGAATGAAATCAAATGTCTCGCTTTTATCATCACGAGTGGTAAATATACTCAGATAGACATGTGCCTGCATCAGGTCAGGTGAGACACGAACACTTGTTACGGTGAGCATGGCATCATGCTGATAATCCTGCTGCAGTATATCACCAAGGTCCGACTTCAGAAGTGCCGCCACCCGCTCGGTTCTGATACTCATTAACTTGTTTCTTGCTTAAGTTTGCGTTTGGTCTCAATTACTTCGTAGCCTTCAATGACATCACCTTGTTTTATATCATTGTAATTTTTGATACCAAGTCCGCATTCGTAACCGCTAGTAACTTCCTTGACATCATCTTTAAAGCGTTTCAGGGAAGACAATTCTCCCTCATAAATCACAATTCCATCGCGGACGAGTCGCACTTTGGTGTTTCGGGTGATTTTACCATCGGTGACTTTGCAACCGGCCACTGTGCCGACTTTGGGAACCTTGAAGATTTCAAGTACCTCAAGTGTTGCAATGGTTTTCTCGTTCACCTCGGGTGAGAGCAGGCCTTCAAGGGCATCCCGAACCGCATCTACGGCATCATAGATGACACTGAATAATCGGATATCAATTTCCTCGTTTTCAGCGAGTTTCCGGGCGTTGGTTGACGGTCTGACCTGAAAACCTATGATAATCGCCTCTGACGCGGATGCCAGCAATACGTCAGATTCAGATATCGCTCCGATGCCGGTATGAATGATATTGACCTTGACTTCTTCATCGGACAGTTTCTGGAGTGAACCGGCCAATGCCTCAATCGATCCGTCAACATCCCCTTTTATGATAATATTAAGCTCAGCCATTTCGCCAAGCGCCAATCGTCTTGAAATGTCGTCCAGTGTTACGTGTTTGACTTTCCTCAGTGATTGTTCTCGCTTGATTTGCTGTCGCTGCTGGGAGATCTCTTTTGCCGTTCGGTCATCCGCTACTGCCACAATCCTGTCACCAGCCTGCGGAATACCATCAAAACCGGTCATCTGCGCCGGTTGTGCCGGACCAACTTTATCAATACGCTCTCCAAACTCATTTTCCAGTGCTCTTACTTTTCCGGAAAAGGAACCGGCCACAAAGGGATCTCCCACACGGAGTGTACCGCGCTGAATGAGGATATTGGAAACCACTCCCTTTCCACGGTCTACTTTAGCTTCCAGAATGATTCCACTGGCTTTCCGATTCGGGTTGGCTTTGAGTTCCATCAGTTCGGCTTCAATGAGAACCTTTTCTAGCAGCTCATCTATACCCTGTCCGGAATGCGCCGAAACCTCGGCTATCTGCACACTTCCACCCCATTCCTCGACAATAATATTGTGATCAGAAAGCTGCTGCTTGATCCGATCCGGATTTGAGCCTTCTTTATCAATTTTATTGATCGCTACAACGATGGGCACGCCTCCGGCTTGTGCGTGATTGATGGCCTCGACAGTCTGAGGCATTACGGCGTCGTCAGCTGCCACTACCAGAATGACCATGTCGGTTACCTGGGCACCACGGGCCCGCATGGCGGTAAATGCTTCGTGTCCGGGTGTATCCAGGAATGTGATATTACGTTTGTCAGCCAGCCTTACTTCGTAGGCTCCGATATGCTGTGTAATCCCACCCGCTTCTCCTGCTGTGACCTTGGTTTTCCGTATATAGTCAAGCAGTGACGTTTTTCCATGATCAACATGCCCCATCACCGTTACTACTGGTGATCGGGGTTCAAGATCTTCGGGCTTGTCCTCATCCACCTCAGCGACATCTTCGGAGAGCTCTTCGGCATCCACAAAAACCACTTCCCTGTCATATTCTTCGGCAAGCAGTTCAATTGTTCCGGCCTCCAGTCTCTGGTTAATGGAGACGACCATGCCAAGATTCATACAGTGCATGATAATCTCGTTGGGAGAAACATTGAGTAGATCAGCCAAATCACTAACTGTAATAAACTCTGTAACCTCAAGTATGCGCTGCTCCTTCTCTGATTTTTCGGTTTGCTGGATTTCGCGCTCTGCAGCCATCTCCTCTCGCTTTTGCTTGCGACGCTTCTGACGCTTGCGTCCGGCAGATCCACCGGTACTCAGTATTGCGAGCGTTTCCTTCATTTTGGTTTCTACATCAGACTCATCGACTTTGGGGGCCTTCCGTGACTTGATGCGTTTTTTCTTTTTCTTCGGTTTGAGTACCTCCTCAGCTTCCTTGCCCGTCGGGGCATCCTCTTTTACACGCTTGGCTGCAAGTTTCTTTTTCTTTGGCTTGTCGAGGTCATCGACCTGATCCTTTTTAGTGGCAACAGATGTGTCATCTTTTTTTGTTTTCTTCCCTTTTTTCTTTCTTCGACGACCACCCGTCTCATCTTCGGGTTTTGCTATCTGGATTTTTCCAAGCACCCTGGTTCCAGCCAGTTTCTCTTTGTGTCCCCGTATAATGCTGATCTGATCCTCATCCTCGTCCTGGAGCTCATCATCAGCGGCAACTTCTTCCTCAATTTCAGGTTCCGATTCATCCTCTTCCAGGTCTGCAATATCAGTGGCCTGATCAGCTTCCAATGGTTCTTCTTCCTCTTTTTCCTCTACTTCAGCCGCTGTTTTTGAGGATTCCTTCTGCTTTTCAGCAGCCTCATCCTGACGCTTGTCATCAGCTGCTTTTTCATCAACCTTTTTATCCGCTTTGGACGTCTCCTTTATTTCAGGCGCTTTTGCATCCGGAACTGTATCTTCGACCGACTCTTCCTGTCTCTCCGTTTTCTCTTTCGCTTTTGGGTCGGACGTGTCGGTGTCAATGGGTTCCAGTGGCAGGACCTCTTCTGGACCAGAAGCGGTGTCGCTGGGTTCAAGATCATCCATCGGCTCAAGGAAGTTGTCGATGGTCACTGATTCGTTTCTGCTGGTCCGGAATGTGCTTCTTCGCTCTTCGTACTCCTCACGGGCCCGTACATGATCCTGACTTTTTGCTTTATCCTCACCGTAAACCGACTCCAGGGCAGAATACATCTCAGGTGTGATTTTCACATTGGGTTTGTTCTCAATGGAAAAACCATTGTCATTCAAGGAATCCACAATCGACTGTGTGGAAACATTGAATTCCGATGCAACCTTGAATAAACGTTTCGGTTTACCAGCTTCTGTCATATATAATTTTCTCTGTTCTGATGGTTACTGCAACTTGGCGGCATGTGCCGGGTCAGACTTCATCTTCCTCAAATTCCTCTTCAATGGTTCGGATGATGTGTTTGGCATCTTTTAGTGCAAGTTTGCCTTCGGTCCGTCGTTCCAGCTCTGCGGGGCTAAGCTCCAAAACGGCCCTTGCCGTATCACAACCTATATCATAGAGCAGCTGTACTATCTCGTCACCAAAATCGTCGGCAAATTCGTAAATATCGATGTCATCTTCATCTTCGACTTCACGATAGACATCGATTTCATAATTTGTGAGTTGAGTGGCCAAACGGATATTGACCCCGCCTTTTCCTATCGCCTTGGAGACCTGGTCGACAGGAACGACCACTTTGGCGCGACGATTCGCCTTGTCCAGCTCTACCGATTGTACATAAGCAGGCTGGAGTGCGCGTTTGATAAATTCATGATCATCATCGCTAAAATTGATGACATCAATGTTTTCATTACATAGTTCACGCACGATGGAGTGAATCCGAATTCCTTTCATGCCAACGCAAGCGCCGACAGGATCCACCCGCTCATCATTCGAAATGACGGCAACCTTGGAACGATCGCCGGGCTCACGGACGGTTTTAATGATCTCAATGACGCCGTCAAATACTTCAGGAATTTCATTTTCAAAAAGCCGTTCAAGAAACAGCGGCGACGTTCGTGAAATTATTACAGCCGGGTTACCTTCCTGACGCTTTACTTCCACCACAACAGCCCGGATGGTATCTCCTTTGCGATAGCGATCTTTGTAAATCTGATGTCCCTTCGGCAGGACCAGTTCCACCCCGTTATGGTTCACCAGAATATCCCGGTTGCGAACCTGGTATACATCTCCAAGTACGATCTCGCCGATGCGATCGCTGTATTCCTCAAATATATTATCCTTTTCGATTTCACGTATGCGCTGTGCCAGGGTCTGGCGTGCCATCATCACTGCTCTGCGGCCGAAATCCTCGATTTTGAGTTCCTGTGCAAATTCATCATACAGCTCCAATTCCGGGTCCAGCTTTTTGGCTTCGGTTATGCCGATCTCATTAACCGGATCACTGAGCTCCTCATCCGGCACTACCTCACGGATATGCATGATCTGGATCTCTCCCCGATCGGGATTCAGAATAACTGAAAAAGCTTCATCCGATTCGTATTTTTTGCGAATCATGGATCGGAATACATCCTCAAGAATAGACAGCAGCAAATCTCTGTCTATTCCCTTGTCCTTGGCAATTTCAGCAAAAGACTGAATGATCTGTTTTGAAATATCCGTTTGCATGTGTTTTTTTCGAGAATGCCGTTGTTGTAGTTAAAATGGTGGTAGAATGTACGTTTCCACAATATCAGAAAACGGAATTGTCAACTCTTTCTTGCTTTCTGTTTGCAGTATGATGGCGTTTGATTCTGCGTGCACCAACATTCCTTTCGCACGCACCGGTTCGCCGTCTTTGAGATAAACCACGCTGGTTTTTCGTCCGATGTTACTGGCGTATTGCCTGACATCCTTAAGTGGCCGATCCAGCCCCGGCGAAGATACGTTCAACGTGTATTTCTTGTTGTGCCATCCGGACGCGTCCAGAAGAAAGTTCACTTCCCGGCTTACGCTTGCACAGCGATCAAGCGAAATATTGCCTTTATCAGATTCAACATAAATCCACACCACACGATTTCCGGTTGAACCTTTCAGTTCAACATCCACCAGATACATATCATCGTGGTCCTGTAATACCTGCTCTGCCGTGGTATGTATGAGTTCGAGCTCTTCCAAATACGCTTGTTATTTCCAATTTCCAAATACAAAAAAAGTGAGCTTTTACGGGCTCACTTACAAAGTTTAAATATACGCTAAAATTTGGCAATACCCAAAAACTATGCCAACCGCGGCACCAGCATTCAGTGAATATAACCACCCGGCCTCATCGTACTAAAAAATGTGAAAATTATCTTCATATTGCATAATTTCGCAATACATTTCAACCATATGCAACATATGAGATACCTCCTGCTTTTTATGATTCTGTGTACCGTGGTTTTCGGTTCCTCCTGTAATACAGATGATACCGAAGAATCCAGAAACCATATTGCTGGTCGCACAATTGAACTCACCCATATTGTCGAAATTCTTGATGAACAGCAGGACCACACCGTGGCAACAGCCAGAGTAGCACTGGCGCAAACCGAAAGCGAGCGCAATGCCGGACTGATGGATGTCCGTGACCTTCCTTATGATGCGGGCATGTTTTTCATATTTGATGAAGAGGAGCCACGCAGCTTCTGGATGGCAAACACCCCGCTATCGCTGGATATTCTGTTTATCAACCGTGAAGACCGCATTGTCCGGATCCATACCCGGACGACACCCTACTCCGACCGCCAGATCCGCTCGGATTACCCGGCCATGTATACGCTTGAAGTGAATGCCGGTTTTGTAAACGAACATGATATTCGGGAAGGCATGTATGTCAGGTTGAAGTAGATTTAACCCTGGAAATCCGTTCAGCCTGTGTTTTGGGCTATCTCCTCTATTTCTCTCAACAGTTGTTCGGACTTCCGCTTCAGATCATCGACCGTTCCGTCATTGCGGACAACAAGATCTGCCCTGGCAGCAAGTTTATCAAAATCAGGCTGCCTGGTCATTCGATTTTGCACCTCCTCGGAGCTGACCTTATCACGCCCGGTGACACGCCTGATTCGGTCCTTTGCAGAGGAGGCCAGCAAAATCACAATATCACACATTTTACTGCTACCGGCAGATAGCAGCAGTGCCGATTCGTGAGCAAAAAGCAGAGCACCATCATATTCCGCTTTTTTCCTTCGTATCTCCAGCTCGCGGAAAACCACCGGATGAACGAGCTTGTTGAGCTCATCGATGCGCCCTTCTGAGAATGCTTCCCGGGCCAGGTAGGATGTATTAAGTGACCTGTCGGGGTGATATGCTTCGGCGCCAAACTGAGAGGCAATCTCCATTCTCAACGCATCATCGGCAACCATCAACTCTTTGGCAAGATCATCGGCATAGACCACGGGCACGTTGTGCTCTTCCCAGACTTTCAAAAAAATTGTTTTCCCACTACCTATTCCACCTGTAACTCCGATATGAAGCATAAACACCCCTTTCTTGCTGTTCATCAGATGACCGTATCTCTGCAGGCTTCCTCTATCCGGCAGGGATAATCTGTCGTGTAGTGAAGGCCTCTGCTCTCCTTTCTGCTCATCGCGGAGCGGATAATGATATAGGCATTGGCAATAAGGTTCCGCAATTCACAAAGCTCGACACTGACCCTGGTTCTACGATAAAAATCTTCTGTCTCTTCATAGACCAAACCGGTGCGCCGAAAAGCACGCTGCAATCGCAGGTCACTTCGAACAATTCCTACGTAATTCCACATAACCTGTTGCAGTTCTTGCTTGTTGTGAGATATCAAAATTGATTCTTCCACATTGGTGGTGCCGCTGTCATCCCATTCCGGAACACCTGTCACCCATTGTGAATCCTTCATATAGTCTGCCGCTACCACTGCAGCTCGCTTAGAAAATACCATGGCCTCAAGCAGACTGTTTGAAGCAAGCCGGTTGGCACCATGCAGACCGGTGCAGGCCGATTCACCCGCACAGAACAGTCCGTTTATCGAGGTCCTGCCATCCTGGTCGGTAAGCACCCCGCCACACAAATAATGGGCAGCAGGTACAACCGGAATCCATTCACTTGCAATGTCGATGCCATACTTCCGGCAAGTCTCCATAATATGTGGAAAGCTCTCCGTAAGTATATTTTTATCTATATGTGTCACATCAAGATATACCGTATTATCTCCGGATTTTTTCAGGTAGTCGTCAATGGATCTTGCCACGATATCCCTTGGTGCAAGCTCGGCTCGTTTATCGTAATCCTTCATGAAAGTCTTGCCGCTGCGATCGCGCAGAATGCCACCTTTGCCGCGCACCGCTTCGGAGATCAAAAACGAATTGGCTTCCGGAACATTTAGTGTTGTGGGATGGAACTGCATGAATTCCATATTCGCCACCCTGGCTTTGGCTCGGAATGCCATGGCAATGCCATCACCCGTAGCAATGGAAGGATTGGTAGAATGCAGGTAAACTTCCCCGACTCCTCCGGTAGCCAGCAGCGTTGCTTTGGCCAGTATGACACCCACCTTTCTCGTTTGTGTGTTGAGGACGTAGGCTCCGTAGCATGAGATGTCATTATCATATCTGGTGACAATTCTGCCGAGATGATGCTGCGTTATGAGCTCAAGCGCAAAATGATGCTCGAAAATACTGATATTCGGATGGTCATCCAGTGCGGTAAGCAGAGTCTGTTCTATCTCCTTTCCGGTTCTGTCGGCGGCATGGACAATTCTGTTGTGTGAATGTCCTCCTTCGCGTCCCAGATCCAGAATGCCATCCCTGGTCGAAAACCGTGCACCCCAGTCCAGCAGCTCCTTCACAACATCAGGTCCTTCTCGCACTACCATTTCGACAATCCCGGGATGGCACAGACCGGCACCGGCTACAATCGTATCATTGACGTGATCTTCAAACCGGTCCCGGCGATCAAGGACACTCGCCAGTCCTCCCTGTGCATAATTAGTATTCGATTCAGTCGAGTCTTTTTTTGTGACAATCGCGACCGTTCCATACCGAGCAACCCTGAGAGCAAAAGAAAGTCCCGCTCCACCGCTGCCAAGAATCAGGAAATCATATTTTTCAGGCATCAGACATTAAATAGGCTTTGATTAATTCATCGATTTTACCGTCCATGACCGCTTCAACATTGGATGTTTCGTATCCTGTTCGATGATCCTTGACCATATTGTAGGGATGGAACACGTAGGAGCGTATCTGAGATCCCCACTCGTTCTTCATTTTGGTGCTTTCCAGTTTATTCTTCTGCTCTTCCTTGATGCGCTTTTCGAGGTCATAAACCCGTGACTTGAGCATAATCATAGCCTTTTCCCTGTTCTGCAACTGAGACCGCTCCTGCTGACATTCAGCAACCACACGCTCCTCCCGGCCATCGGAAAGTTTGCCGGTCCAGATCAGGCGCACTCCGGTTTCGACCTTGTTCACGTTCTGTCCCCCCTTGCCACCCGCGTGAAAACGCTGGAGCTCAATATCATCCTGATTCAATTCAATCTCGATCTCGTCATCGACGAGCGGCGTGACGAATACCGAGCAGAACGAAGTATGGCGCCGGGCATTGCTGTCAAATGGTGAGATGCGAACCAACCGGTGTACCCCGTTTTCCGCTTTAAGGTAGCCATAGGCAAAATTCCCTTTCACTTCAATACTTGCACTTTTTATGCCGGCCACATCCCCGGGCTGATACTCCAGCACCGTGGCTTCCATATGGTTGTCTCCAGCCCATCTCACGTACATCCGGTAGATCATTTCGGCCCAATCCTGGCTTTCTGTACCCCCAGCTCCGGGGTTGATCGTCAGGAGCGCATCACGGCGGTCATCGGGTTCATCCAGCATGTTTTTGAATTCAAGGTCCTCAACTTCCTTTTTGATCTGATCGACCTCCCTGTTCAATTCCTCGGTAACATCATCTCCTTCTTCCATTATTTCACGAAAAAGAATGATGTTTTGCCTCATTTCGTCCAGTTTATCCCACTGACTGACCCAGGACTTCTCGTGATTGATATCTTTCATGAATTTCTGGGCCTTTTCTGCATCATCCCAGAAATCAGGCTGTTGAGCCTGGTATTCGAGTTCGCCTATTCTTTCTTTGCGTTTGTCGTAGTCAAAGATACCTCCTCAGCGCATCAACGCGCTGCAGCAAGTCTTTTACCTGTTCGGTGGTGTGTTTAAGTTGCGTCATTCCAGGTTGGTGTAATTATTAGTTAAAATTCAAGGTGATGAGTTCACAAAACTCGGCATGCGCCTGCCGGCGGATGATGCAAGGTGCAACGGCACAGTATTCCTATAAAAGTAATATCTTCTGCAATCCCATAACGTGCTGGTTGCCTGTTCAGCGTGAGAAGATTTTTGCCAGGATCAAACCGCACACAACTCCTCCCAAAAAGGAGTAGGCCAAGCCCTCTTCCGGATGTGATCTGACATATTTTCGGGCGTTTCTGTACTCCCGGCGAATCTCATTTTCAAGTCGCTCTTTCTCTTCGTACAGTTTTTCGATAATATCCCCGTTAGTACCACTGCTTTTTCCAGGTATTGCATTCATATCAGCTGTTGTTTTGGTTTTGTCTTCAACCATAAAAAAAAACCTGAACTATGTATGTTATGTGATCGGAAATTATACGAACTTTGCAAGATATGAAATTTTAGATACACGAAACAGACAGAACAGAATGAGAATCACGTCAAAAGGGAATGTCTGAAAAGGAATTCAATTTACGATTCAATTGGCTCTACCCGCATTTAGAGGAGGCTGGACGACGGCTTCGGCTCCAGCAGCACAATCGGAGCTTCAGTGTGGGTATGAAGAGTGACGGCTCCAAAGTCACGGACAGTGACCAGGAGATGAACGATTTCTGGATGGAGTTGCTGAAAAAGGCATTTCCGGGTGAAACGGTGGTTAGTGAAGAGGATGAGCATTCGCATGTTTATACACCCAAAACCTCCGTTGTATGGTATATTGATCCCATTGATGGAACCAGCAAGTTTGCCGAGGGTTCACCGAATTATTTTGTACTTATCGGTATGTGCATTGACGGCAAACCCAGTTTCGGCATTCTCTATCAACCCGAGAGAAATTGTGTCCTCTATGGAAATTCATACATCAGAACCCGGCTTTACACATCGCCCGGAGATTTCAGAGAAATTCATCAGACCATCAGCTGGCGACATCAGATGCCATTGGTGGTAAAGGGCGCACATCCGGCTTTGAGAGATCGGCTGGAGTCGATAACCCACCTGCCGGTACGCCGGTCATCAAATGCGGCACACAACATCATTGGTCCACTTAACGGGCCCAGCACAGGATTTGTAAGCTTCCGCAGATCGGCATACTGGGATATTGCGGCGCCGGCGGCTATCATGGAGTCCGCCGGATTCCAGACTCGCATTTTCAATCATGGCGAGGCGGCCAACTATAATGATGGAAATATCTTCTGCAACAGATTTTACTGTCTGCCGCCTGACACGCCGGATGAGGTCATCGACTATGTCATCAATGTTACCGCTTGAATTCAGAACGCCGGATTCATCCTAAGCAATGGAAGCGCATTAGCGTGGGGCCGGTTTTAGCTGATCGCGATACTGCAATTCATATAGTCTCCGGTAAATTCCGTCTGTCCTGGTAACAAGTTCACGGTGGGTTCCTGTTTCCCGTATGCGCCCCTTGTGCATCACCAGAATTTTATCCGCATGTTGTATGGTGGATAGTCTGTGTGCAATAACAATTGTGGTACGCCCCTTCATCATGGTATCAAGTGCCCTGGACACCAGATATTCGGTTTCGGAATCAACATTTGATGTTGCCTCATCAAGGATGAGTATGGTTGGATCGTAAACCAGGGCCCTGACAAAACAGATCAGCTGACGCTGACCCATAGACAGCGAGGCGCCCCTTTCGGTAATCCTGTGCATGTATCTGCCGGGCAGTCTTGTGATGAATCGATCGGCCTGAACCAGTTTTGCAGCTTCCACCACCCGCTCGCGAGAGATGTTGCTGTTGCCCAGTGTGATATTATCCATAATCGTACCGGCAAATAAAAGGTTGTCCTGAAGCACAAGACCGAAGTAGGATCTTAGCGTCGACTGTTTCATGTCGCGGATGTCCACACCGTCAATGGATATCTTTCCGGTAGAAACATCATAAAAACGGAGCAATAAATTGATGATGGTTGTTTTTCCTGCTCCCGTTGCACCTACTATGGCAACAACCTCTCCGGGTTTTACCTCAAAATTCGACTCTCTGAGTACTTCATGCTCGTCCTTGTTATAACGAAACGATACATTATCAAATCGGGTGTGTCCCTCCATGCGCGCCGGCTCGATGGGTTCAAGGGGTTCGGGTATTTCATTTTCCGTATCCAGTACACCAAAAATCCGCTCGGAAGAGGCAAGCGCGCTTTGAAGTGTATTGAACTTTTCGGATAAATCACGAATCGGGACAAAAAACTGGCGTACATACTGAATAAAAGCAAGCAGCACTCCGAAAGTAACCTGGCCGGCCAATGCCTGTGCACTGCCATACCAGATCACCAGGGCCATGGCCAGAGAAGCGATTACTTCCACGGCGGGCCAAAACAGGGCAAAGTAGAAAATCGTCCTGATATGAGCATCCGCGTGGTCTTTGTTGATGCTTTCAAACTTTTCTTTCTCTCTCTTTTCTCTGCCGTACAACTGAACAATACTCATTCCTCCAATATGTTCCTGTACGAAAGAGTGCAAACGGGCGATCTGGTCTCTTACATTCAGAAAAGCAACCCTGACCCTGGCCTTGAACCAGAATGTAGCGTATACAAGTATGGGCAGAACGCTCAGGCTAACCAGCGACAACTCCCAGCTCATGGAGAGCATGAATCCTATAATAAATACGATTCGGAAAAGATCGCCAATGATATTGACTACGCCAGTGGACAGAAGTTCATTAAGGGCTTCGATATCACTGGTCGAGCGTGTGATCAGACGGCCGATCGGATTCTTGTCGAAAAACTGCACATGAAGGTTTTGAATTTTTTCAAATACAGCATTTCGAAGCCGAAACAGCGCACCCTGACCAATCCAGCGCATCAGATAGGTGTTACCTATCAGAAGTATGGTTTCCAGCAGCAAAATGCCTAAAAAAAGCAGCATGATCCTGCCCAAACCGACGACATCACGATTGGCTATGTAATCATCGACTGCTATCTGGGTGAGATAGGGGCGCAACGGTCCGAGAAAAGCGACCGACAAAGTCATCGCCAATGCAAAGATGAGGTGCCATTTATAGGGCGCCAAAAAGAAGTAAAGCCGTCGGATAAGGTAGGTATCGACGGCTTTACCGGTTGAAGATTTGCTTTTATCGGAACGCTTGTCAGAAGCGGTCGAAGTCATCAAACGGTGTTCGAGGAGTTATGGGTAACGGCTTGCTCGGGCGATGCGGACTTGGCTTGCCCTGGTCTTCGTCAGGTCGCTTGTATGGCTTGCTGAAGCGTGATTTTTGGGGCCGATCCGATTCGCCGCTTTTGTAGTAACGCGCATTTGCCGGTTTCCGTTTGAATCGCTTTTTCTTGAATCCGCCTTTGCGCTTCGCAGCCGGCTTGAAGGTTTTTTGAGGCCGTTGAGACTTTTTGTCCTTGAGATCAATAATTTCGACACGCGGACTGATAATCTCCTTCTCCTGCTCGGGATTGGTGAAAATTGGTCGCAATTCGTACGCAAGCCATGTTTTTTCAAATACCCCGCGAGCCTCTTTGAGCAACAGGAACTGGTTGGAATAGCGTGCAGAAAAATGACCAATCACAAGTCGCTCCACCTTGGCTGTCTTGGCTACGATGGCAGCATCCTGGGCGCTGGAGTGGCCTGTGTCTTCGGCTTTTTCTTTCAACGGTTCGCCGAAAGTGGCTTCATGATAGAGAATGGTTGCGTTTTCAGCCAGTCGGATGGCATTTTCACAGAATTCGGTATCCGTGACATAGACAAAGCTCTCACCGGGCCTGGGATCACCTACAATGTCAGCCGAATGAACCACAGTGCCATCTTCAAGAGAGACATCATCTCCACGTTTGAGGGCCTTGTACTGTTCATCTTCGGTAATACCCGCTTCCCCAGCTTTGGCAGCATCAACCTTGCCGGGCTTGTCCTTTTCCTGGAAACGGTAGCCTATGCAAAACTTGGTATGCTTGAGTGGCCTGGCTTCCACGTAAAAGTCCTCATCCTCCATAACCACTTCATGATCAAAATCACTTTTGATTTCTTTGTACTTGATGGGGAATTCCAGATCAATCTGTGCCACATTGAAAACCGAATCAATCATTTTCTTGATTCCTTTCGGACCAATGACTGTCAGCTCTTTCTCGCGTCGTTGCAGCTGAAAGGTGCTCAACAGTCCGAAGAGACCAAAAATATGATCTCCGTCAAGGTGCGATATAAATATGGCATCTACTTTGGAACGTTTGACACCGGCCTGTAGCAAACGCATTTGGGTATTTTCACCACAATCAAAAAGAAAAATTGAGCCATCTCTCCACAATGCTACTGATGGCAAATGGCGCACGGCAGTCGGTGTTGCCGACGAGACACCCAATGGTATTACAATCATGTTGTTATCCTCTCCAATTTTATTTTGGGGATTTCGCTTTCAGACGAAGTATTCCCTTGTGTTTATATGTTTTCAAGTTCTTCTTCTATCAATTGCTTCCGGTACATATTTGTGAAGTGCCCATCCAATTCCATAAGTTCATCATGTGAACCTTCTTCTACAATCCTTCCTTCATCCAATACAAAAATTTTGTTTGCATGTTTGAGTGATGACAAACGATGACAAATAATAAACATTGTTACGTTTTCATGATCCGTATCAAGATGCTGTATAATCGCATCTTCCGTTTTCGTATCCACAGCGCTTAGTGAATCATCCAGAATAAGAATTGACGGTTTGCGTATGAGCGCTCTTGCGATACTGGTCCGTTGCTTCTGCCCACCCGATAACGTGATACCACGTTCTCCCAATATAGTGTCAAATTTTTTCCCAAATTCCAAAATATTTTCTAAAACTTCTGCCTGTTCTGCTGCTTTTCGAATTTCCTGATCGGATGCGTTCTCCTTGCCAAAGGTGATATTCTCTCGAATGGTATCGGAAAACAGGAAATTATCCTGCGGAACGAAACCGATACGGGAGCGCAGCTCGTGCACTGGAAGTTCGCGTATATCCGTGCCGTCCATCAAAATTCTTCCCTTTTGCGGATCATAGATTCTGGGCAATAGCTGAATGAGCGTGGTCTTTCCCGCCCCGGTTTTACCCACAATTCCAATCCGGTCACCTTTTTTGACTCGCAAACTGATATCCTGTATTGCAGGATATTCGGCACCGGGATAGGTGAAGCTCACGTTCTCATATACGATCTCGCCCCGGAATGTGTATCCGGGCCGATTATCCATTCCATCAGAACTGTCATCTCGCAAGGTCAATTTTTTACCATTATCATCAGCAGGCTGCGTTATTTGTGCCTTGTTTGCCGCAATCGGCTCCCGAAGCAGTTTCTGAATCCGGGAATTTGAAGCTGCCGAGCGCTGAAGCAGATTGAGGGTGTACCCAAGCGACGCCACCGGCCACGTAAGGTAGGTGACATAAATGATGAATTCAGCAATATTTCCGACAGTTACCGCACCATCCATCACCATGAGACCTCCCTGCCATACCACAAGTATAATCGAGCATCCAATCAGCAGCAGCAGCATCGGATGAAATAGTGCTTCAACAAGGTCCAGACGCAGTTTTTTTTGTCTGTACTGCTGGTTCTCTCTGTCAAACTGATCTTGTTCATTCAACTCCCTGTTGAATGCCTTGATAACCCGGATACTGGAGTAAACTTCCTGCACCTTGCCCGCCAATATTGCGTATTGCTGTTGGATTTCGTTGGATCTCCTGTTGATATACCGGCTCACCCAGTAAGCCATAATGGCGAGAAATGGCAGAGGTAGCAGTGCCCATAATGTGAGTTTCGCATTGACCATCAACATTATGGTGATGATAATAGCCGATCGCGACAGCGTATTTATGGTGTACATGAAAGCCGGCCCAAAATACTCACGTACTCTTACGATGTCTTCAGTAGCCCTGGTGTAGGTGTCGCCGGACCGGGTACTGTCATAATATGATTTCGGGAGTCTCTGCAAATGATCAAATATCTCATTTCTGAGATCAAATTCAATCTTTCTGGAGGTCACGATGAGTGTTTGCCTCGTCGCAAAAAGCAGTATTCCATAGAGAAAAACCGCACCGACAAGAAACCCCGTATTTTGTGCTATAAACCAGCCCGTATCAGATGAAAGCAATGCGGCGAGAACACTCTCATGAGGCTCCGGCATCTGCTCAGCTATACGCTCAACTTCGTCCATGGTCATCCGGATGAAAATGGGGATCCAGATGAGAAAGAAATTGGCCAGAATAAGCAGAATCGACCCGAGTACAAGCGTCCATTTGTACTTCAGAAAAAATCGATTCAGTTTTAAGAGTTCTTTCACAGTCCCGATTTGATTCAGGAGAATTTTTCTGCCCAGTGCGTTCCAAGCCGCAACCCTGAAAGATAGGCAGCTTCCATGGAACGTCCCTGGAAGTAGTCGCCAATGAGTGCAATAGGCGCAAGGTCGTCTTCCGACTCAAGAAATGGGGTGTCCAGATGCTTCCTGGGCAGATGGTATCTCCACATGTGCGATTGTTGCCATTCTGGTCGGGCGGCCCAGGATCCAAGCACTTCACCCAGCGCTTTCATGATCTGGCGGCGCGCAATGGCTGGATCATCTTCCTCAGTCATTTTCTTTGCAAATGTGTCTGTCGAATGTGCAATGATGTTCATATCACCTGAAAAATTGCGTTTGCTGCTCTCGTTGCATATCCATGCAAGTACCGGATGATCACACACAATAGCCTTCCATTCCACCGGGTTCCTTTCGCCATAGCCAGCCATAAAGGAGATGGTTGAGGTATATGATATATCATCCAGCACGGTGATCATTTTTCTGAGGTCCAGTTCATCCTGAGCCGTTGAGACCAGGCCGTAGGCCTGAATGGCGGGTGTAGCAATGACAACAGCATCTGCTTCAAAAACGTTTATTGAGGATGAGTTGATCATCCAGGGGCTTTTTTTGATGCGGGATCCACCTATATGGGTAATTCCCCCCACTTTTTCTGAAAAGTAGAAATCCATCCACCTGCCGAGGTACTTGCCAATACCGTTCATTCCATCCGGAGCTATGTACTGCTCCCGGGGTTCTCTTCCGGGCATTTCAGGAAGAATTTGTCCCTCGGTATAACACGAAACCGTATCTGTCCAACGGTTTATAAGCCCCTTTTCCAGAAGTTCATCAATAAAGTTGCGAAAGTCGGGCGAAGTTCCTGTCAGATAGGGAGCACCATGGTCCATCAATACAGCGGATGCTCCGTCTCTGCGACGTGTTGACATCCGCCCTCCATATCCTTTGCTCTTTTCAAATACAACTACTTCGTGCCCTGCCTTCGCCAGGATCCTGCCGGCTGTCAGACCGGACAATCCGGCACCGATTATTGCAATCTTCATCCGTTTCGATTAATTCTGACTGTTTGAATTGGACAGCTAGTTTTTTTTACCGACACAAAGATAAGCGGTGAAAATACATCCGCCAAATCATTTAATGGTCTTATGGAAATGTCTTACCTGAGCCGGTCTGTGCAAGTAACACGATTCATAAAAATATTATTGCAACAAAGTTGCATTTTTGCTATTATCTGACCTATGTATTCAAAGAAATCACCAAAAGAAATTTTGCATCAGTACGGCTTGAAGGTAACTAATGCCCGGGTAAAAGTCCTGCACGTTTTGATGCAGTCACAGGTGGCGTTATCCCATGGCGATATCTTTTCGCGCATCAATGGAAATGGGCTGGACAAAGTTACCCTGTATCGTACGTTAAGCAGTTTTGTTAATGCCGGTTTGGCGCATAAAGTGGCAACGGAGGACCGAACCTGGCTCCACGCGCTTCACATGCCGGAGGAACGCGACGAAGGAGTTGAGGATCATGCCCATTTTGTCTGCGATACCTGCGAACGCATTTACTGTCTACCGCTGGTGACAGAAGCAGCGGCTGCTGTTCCCATAAAGGAATCAGGATTCCAAGTCAAATCACATGAATACCGTTTGCATGGCACGTGTCCGGAGTGCCATTGACCGTTTTTAGTCACTTCCTGTCATAAACCCATGTCGGTTCTTATTTTATCCAATGCATGCCCATGAGCAATTTTTTTGCCAGAATCAGTATTTTCCTGTCTTCGCTATGCGTACTGCATTGTCTTGCAACACCGTTTGTTCTACTGTTGCTTCCTGCACTGGCAACGTTCTTTTCTGAAACATTCGAACGCATTCTGGTGCTTTCGGTAGTACCGCTCAGTTTTGCCGGCTTTGTGCCCACCTGGCTTCGTCACAAAAATTACCGGTTAATGCGCTATTACATCATAAGTATCATTCTCATCCTTTTCAGTCAGTTTGTATTGCATACAGGTCATGCGCATACGGCGGGAGGATCTGTTACTCTGCTGAGCTGGTTGAAAGCCGGAGTCACATTTTCCGGAGCACTCTTGCTTGCGTGGGTAGTGTTTCAAAACAACAGACATACACACTACTGCACACACCCACATCACCACCAGGATACGGCCCGGCCCCTCCCCGAACCTCATGAAGAAGCTTCGACATGATATGCCGCTGACAAAAATACAGCAACGGCAGATAATTTTTGGGAATTCCAGGCGTAAGATGTAGGTTACTAATGTGAAAATGCTAATTTCGGACTCTACATGAACACATCCTCTCTTCCCTTTTTGCACCGGTCCCGTGCTCTGAGCCAAAGCATCACGGCTTGTGTTTTTTTCGTTGCGATTCTGATGATACCACTGTCTGACTTGTTGGCACAGAGGATCTCATACGAATATCTTCGAACGCGCGATCGCCAGCCCAATGTATTTTTTGAACATCATGTTGTTCCGGGAACCGATGCAACCGGGATGAATCTTGTCACCACATTTCGTCTGGAGAACAACTTTTTGTCGTTTCGCAGAATGCGGGAGGAACAGCAGGGCGACCGGATGCGACGCTTTTATGCCGAACCCACGGTTCGTCTGGATATCCGCAGGAGAGTCGGCAATGCAGACAACAACGGTGAAATCGGTGAACCCGATCCGGTGATCACGCGAACATGGAGCGAAACCATTTATGCCGGAACATACGAACAGACCCAATCGGCAACCTCTTTTCATCAAAATCTCATTACGGAGTTGCTCCAGCCCGGGCAGTACCGGATTGAAAGCCGTGCCCGGGCCAACAGCCGCACGCGTCGTGGCATTGCCCCCTCATTCCGCATCCCCGACACTACAGATTCAGATCTGGCGTTTTTCTACTTTCTGGATGAGCAATCCGACTTGCATCCCCCTTTTACATCTCCTTTAATGAATATGGGACGCAATGTCTATTTTGGGCGTGATCATATGCTGGCCGTATGGTTTCCCAATTTACAGGAAGATGCCGAATACGCATTGGATATCCACAAGGTGCGTATCAGCCGGAACGACACCACAATCCAGAATAACGTTTTTGAATATGATTTTGATCCGGATCACATGGTTACCGGCTATGTTCATGATATCACCATGGTAGATGACAGGCCCCAACTGACATTGAAAAAACTTGACGAGGAGCGCTCAAGCGGCACTTTCTACCTGCTGAAGATCCCCAACAGTACCTTTGAAAATGCCCATTACAGAATCCGCCTGAATAAGAACACAACCGATGGAAGCACAAAAACCATTGCAAAGCGCACCTACCAAAGTCTGTGGCTTGACATGCCGGTGAGCCTTTTGAATCTGGATGTGGCTGTTGACATGATGCGTTATATCGTTGATGACGATACGCACCGCGAACTGCGCAGAGGCAACCGGCAGCAACGAGAGGAGCGGTTTCGTCGGTTCTGGTCGGAAAGAGACCCGAGCCCGGAGAGTGAATACAACGAACTGATGGTAGAGTTTTACCGTCGTATTGACTATGCCTACGATAACTTTACAACACCTCAGAAACCCGGTTACGAATCGGACCAGGGCAAGATATATGTGCGTCACGGTGAGCCCGACAGCAGAGAGCGCACATTCCCGCCAAATCAGCCCGCACGTGAAGTATGGCATTATTCGGACAGGAGTTTTGTATTTGAAGCCACTACCGGATTTGGTGATTACAGGCTAATTGATCGGCAATGACAAGCGATTCCATCCCGCCATCATATGCAAACCAAAGCCGCGATCATCCTGTTTTGGCCATAACAATGGGTGACAGAAACGGTGTTGGACCGGAGATTATTTTGAAGGCGCTTTCAGAGTTGAAAAAGAACAACCCCGGAGTCAGTTTCGGGATACTTCTGTTGGCATCCCGGGACGCTATGCAATTCTACTCGCAGCTTTCCAGTTCGTTGTCCGGGCCGGCTTTCCTTTCCGTCAAACAGGATACGTACTCCTGGATTTACAGCGGTGAGCATGCTTATCCGTCCAACATGGATGACCACCCTTGCCCGGATCCGGGGGAAGTGCTACTGGTCCCATGCCGGGAACCGCAGGAAAAAATCAAGCCGGGTTCCATTACAGCAGCATCGGGAAAACTGGCCATGGATGCTGTCGCTGCCGGCGTAAACGCTTGCCGGACGGGGTTGGCAGATGCCGTTGTAACTGCGCCTGTTTCCAAGGAGGCAATACATATGGCGGGATTCAGGGTTCCGGGTCACACCGAATTTCTTGCCCAGCTTACCCGAACGGATGCTGTCGGCATGATGCTGGTCAACCGCTTCATGCGAATCGGGCTTGCAACCATTCACATACCGTTGGGAGAGGTGGCCGGGGCACTCAGCACCGACCTCATTCTGTCGCGTCTTGAACTTTACCACCGTGCACTTAGGCAGGATTTTGGCATAGCAAATCCTTGCATCGCAGTTCTGGGCCTCAACCCGCATGCCGGAGATGGCGGTGTCCTGGGGTCGGAGGAACAGGAACTGATCACTCCGGCCATTGAAGTAGCAAAAAAGCGGAATATGAATATTGACGGTCCATGGCCTGCCGATGGTTTTTTTGGTCGCAGAGCGTTTGAGCGTACCGACCTGGTATTTGCCATGTACCATGACCAGGGGCTGATTCCACTCAAGCTGGCAGGTTTTGGAAGTGGTGTAAATGTAACGGTCGGACTCCCGATTATCCGGACTTCACCGGATCATGGTACGGCGTTTTCCATTGCCGGCAAGAATCTGGCCGATCCGGCATCGATGCTGGCGGCATGTAAACTGGCCCTGGAGATGATCGAACGAAGAGATAAATCCAACTAACACCTGCCGGTCTGAAATGCAAACGGAAAGAGACCTTAAGAAAAGTGAACTCATCTATCACAAGCTTGCACCTGTCTATGATCACATTATGAAAGATGTGGATTACGAGGACTGGACCGACTACATAGACGCCATTATCCAATATCATCACCCATTCGGAAACCGGGTGCTTGAATTGGCTTGCGGAACCGGTACAATGGCACTGGCCCTGGAAAATCGTGATGATTATGATATTACCGCCTCAGATATTTCTTCTGAAATGATCCGCATGGCCCGACGGAAGGCCAAACAAAGAAAAAGCAGCATCACATGGGTGGTTCAGGATATGTGCCGATTGAACGTCGGCAAAACCTTCGACATCATATACATGGTTTTTGACAGCCTGAATTATCTGCATGCCAAAGAACAGCTTCTTTCTGTGTTCATGGGAGTAACGGAACATCTGGCTGACGACGGCATTTTTGTTTTTGATTTCACCACACCAAACTATTCGCCAAAAATCGCACCGTTGCTCGATGGAGAACAACACACTCATCGCAGCTACTTTTGTACCCGAAGCAGCACCTACGATCATGAAAACGGGATTCACACAAATCATTTTGTTGTGGAAAAGAAGGATCCCGTGACGGGCCGCTCCATCGACCGTTTTGAAGAAATTCACAAACAGAAAATCTGGAGGTTCCGGGAAATTAAAACCATGATTATGCAGTCGAAATTACGTATTATAGCCGCTTATGAGGATTTTGATTTCAGTGAAGCCTCTGAAAAAAGCGACCGCATAACCATGGTGCTCCGTCATGACTGACCATTCTGTGATATCTTTTAAAAATGTGACTGTCCGATTTGATGACAGATACATTTTCCGCAACCTCAATTTTTCACTTGAGCATGCAGAGTTTGTCTATCTGATCGGCGCTACGGGATCCGGCAAGAGTTCTTTCCTCAAGTTGATATATCGTGACCTGCTTCCTGTGGAGGGCACGGTTCATGTTGCCGGTAAAAATGTCACTGCCCTCAAGGAGCGCTTGGTTCCTCAACTGAGAAGAAGTCTGGGCATCGTATTCCAGGATTTTCAACTTCTGCCCGATCGGAATGTGTATGACAATGTCGCATTTGCAATGGAGGTTACCGACAGAAAACGCAGTTATATTAAACAGAGGTCGCTTGAAGTCCTCTCCATGGTAGGTTTGAGCCACCGGCGATTTGATATGCCGGATGAACTTTCCGGCGGAGAGCAGCAACGCGTTGTGATCGCCAGAGCACTGGCCAACGAGCCGCGCCTGATGCTGGCCGACGAGCCCACGGGCAACCTGGATCCCGAAGCAGCGCACTCCATTATGGAGCTATTCCGGCAAATCAACAATCGCGGCATGGCCGTTCTGATGGTCACCCATAACTACGACATGGTCAAGCGATACCCATACCGAACGGTAAAAATTCAGGACGAGACGATAGTTGAGGTCGGTTCCTGAGGTAACAGTTAGATAAAGGGTAATATGGGTGTCTTGTTAGTTCAGATACATGCACCACCGAAATGCGGGACAATCAAAAAAAGTCCCGGTTTCTTTAAACCCGGTCTTATAGATCTTCTTGTTCTTCTTGTTCTTCTTGATTCTTCCTGAGGATATAATGGTCTACCGAGCATTTGCCTGATCCGTAGAAGAAAAAGACGATCAATAACACAAGAACCAGAAGGGAGTATTCCAGCTCTGCAGTCGGACCGAAAAATGTACTTCCCTGACCGGTGTAGTATATCGCCCCCAGAATTACAATCGGCATCTGGGCAAATACGGCAATACGAGTTAACATGCCGAATATGATCATGAGTCCTCCGGCAAGATGCGCAAAAACGACATAATGGGATACCACAAAAGCTGAAAGTGGCATGGTCTCATCGATGTAGTCGTAGATAAGTGCGAGATTTTCAACGAAATAATATCCCTTGTAGATAAGCAGCAAGCCAAGAAATACCCGAAGACCCTCAATCCAATAGTGGCGTTTTTCGACAATCTGCTGGTTTAATGTTGTACTGGCTGTAGCAGTCATACGATTTCCTCTCTGTTTTTGTGAGAAAAAAATACTGCAACTGGTCCTGCAACTCGTCAATTCCAATTTACAAAAAATCGGGATTCAGGTTATAGAAGTCGGAAAGAACTTTTTCCACCTCTGGCCAGTCGGTGCGAATGCGATCGGGCCGTTCCAGCCAGGTCTCCGTCATCACGGCAAAAAATTCATGAATATTGGTTGCTGCATACTCATCAATACGTGTCGGTCGCCCACTGTCCAGTTTTTCCAGCAGCTTCTTGTAGGAGGATTTCAAAACAGAAGCCAATCCCGGTTCTTTTGCCATTCGATGCCAGGAGAAACTTTCCATCGTTGCACCCCACTCATAGTCAAGCTGATGGGCACACTCATGGAATACGATATTGGCTCCATCGCGTGGGTGTCGCAGGTCGTAGGCTACTTCATCCCATGAGAATACCAGCACCCCCTGATCCCAGGATTCTCCGCTTCTGCTTTCCACACCTTCGGAAACAACCCCATCAATACCCGACTCACGATAGGGTGCCCTGTATTCCGAGGGATAGACCAATACGGATCGGAGATAGGGGTAGAGATCGGAAACATCACCCATAAGCGGAATGCAGGCAAGCGCTGCAATAAGCAGGTTTTTTGCTTCGTCCAGTTCCATTCCACCACAACCTTCAAAGCTCTTTTCCTCCATAAAGTAGCGTACTTTTGACTCAAACTTTTCTCGCTGATGTGAATCCATTTTTTTGTATTGGATAACATTATCGGAAAGAATACGTCTCCATGGATCAGGAAAAGGAGTCCGGTCCAGTTTTTTTCGTCGCCAATTCCGAATCATTCCCATTATACTCTGGTAATTGTGCCTTCGGTGAATGTTAATTCCTGTTGCATCAGGGAACGCCGGTACCGGTGGAGGCGCTCCAGATCCGATACCACTGCTCACGGCTGAGTGTGATATTGAACGCATCCACAGCGGTACGAACCCTTTCTGTTTTGCCGGTACCAAGCACAGGAAATACCCCGGATGGATGATGGAGCAACCAGGCCAGAGCAACCTGGTCAATTCCAAATCCACCGGTTTCCTCACCAACGGTTCCGAGGGTTGTCCGCAGCCGTTCTTGCCGCTCAGAGGATTCGGAAAAAAGCCTGCCACCAGCCAGGGGTGACCAGGCCATTGGTGCAATGCGAAGCTCCTGGCACTGATCAAGCGTGCCGTCATGCAGCGATTCGACCGCCATCACAGAGCATTCAATCTGATTTGTAACCAACGGAAATGAAAGCCGGCTTTGCAACAATGAAAGCTGGGAAGGAGTGAAATTAGAGACTCCGAAATATCTGACCATTCCCTTCTTTCGCAACTTCTCAAAAGCTCCGGCGGTTTCATCCGCATTCATCAGGGCATCGGGACGGTGGATGAGAAGCACGTCAATATGGTCGGTATGCAGATTTTTTAGGGACGCTTCGACAGTTTTAATAATATATTCAGCGTCTGTGTTGTAATGCTGATGGGTGACTCCGGGCCGTGTCTCCGAATGCTTCAGGCGTATTCCACACTTGGTTACAATCTGTATTTGACTTCTTAGGGAATCCGGGATAGTGGTTTGCCCTTCAGCCAGCGCCTCACCGAAAATCCGTTCACAGGTATAATCTCCATAGATGTCTGCATGGTCCATGGTGGATACACCCAAATCCGTGCATTTCCGGACAAAGTCCCGAATCTGTCCGGGCCCCTTATCCCAATTTTTCAACCGCCAGAAGCCCGCAATGATGCGGGAGCAGTCAGGTCCGTCAACACCCAGTTTCATTTTCAGATTCAT
>SKXL01000024.1 GCA_007128425.1 Balneolales bacterium
CCGCTTCTTTTTGTGCGCGGTCGCGTTCTTGTGAAGCAACGCTGTATTGCCAGGCAAAAGCCAGTATACCCGCAATCAGCACGATTAGTATCCCGGTAACCGCCACAGTTCCTGCTTTGTGGCGTTTCATAAACTTTCCGGTCCGATACATACGGGAACCGTCTTTGGCAGTAACGGGCAAATGGTTCAGATAGCGGTGAATGTCATCGGCCATCTGTTTTGCCGTTTCATACCGCTGTTCAGGTTCGGCTGAAAGTGCTTTTAAACAGATACTATCCAGATCTCCCTTAAGCTCTTTTCGGAACGATGCCAGAACTTCGTTTGCATGAACATTACCGGGTAATTCCGGAGGCGATTGTTTGATTCTGTCTGAAAATTCCCGTAGTGACAGGTCTTCCCTTAGGTGAGGTCGGGTATCTGTCAACAGTTCATACAAGATCACTCCCATAGAATAAATATCGGAGGCGGTCGTAACACGTTGTTTGTCAAGCTGTTCGGGGCTGGCGTATTCGGCTGTAAGGGCGTAGGTGGTTTTCGCCTCTTTTTTCCCTGCCTCTGCAAGCCGGGCCACTCCGAAGTCGAGTAATTTTATGGTGGGTTTGTCATCCTGCTCGCTGACAAGAATATTGCCTGGTTTCAGATCTCCGTGTACGACGAGATTTTTATGAGCGTACTGTACAGCCGATGCAATCATTAAAAAGAGATGCAACCTTTCGCGCAGCGTGATTTGTTTTTTCCTGCAATACTGATTGATGGGTTTCCCCTCCACATACTCCATGGCAAACCATTGACGACCTTCATCGGTGATGCCACCGTCAATCAACCGCGCGATGTGAGGATGTTGAAGGCGTGCCAGAATGATACGTTCATCCAGAAAACGGCTGATGGCAGCATTCGTGCCCATGCCAAATTTAATCAGTTTCAGGGCTACGATCTGGTTAAAACCGCCCAGGGTACGTTGTGCCAGGTAGACGTTGCCCATCCCGCCGGAACCAATCTGTTTTTCAATCTTGAATGGGCCAACCTGAACACCGTCGAGCGATACCAGTTCGGAGAGGTCTATCTGCTCAATGGCAAAACCGTCGAGCAAAGAGGTCTCTTCCGAATCGGCCTTCAGCAGGGTGAGAAGCTCATCGTAGAGAAGAGGATCCTCGGTTTTTACCAATCCGAGGCGCTCTGTGCGCTGCCCCGGATCCAGATCCACGATCTCTTTAAACAGGGTCTGAACTTGCTTCCACTGAGCTGCTTTCATGGGTTTCGACATTAATTCGATCCTGCAACCTGCGTGTTTAGTAACAACACGATATTGCAGTTTGCTGTTACAGCTCAAGCGCGGAACAGGAGTTCAGAGCATGAGTATAAAGCTGAAGATTAAAGCACGGAATTTTTTGCCACTAATTCTATACGCGCAAGGAAGAAATGAAAGTGGCGAAAGAATGGCACTAGCCCATTTCCCGCTTCAACCATGCGCGTGCCACGCGCCAGTCGTATCGTACGGAATGTTCGGTTCCGCCGATCACACCGGCTATTTCTTTATAATTCATCCCACCGAAAAACCGGTACTGCACAATTTTGGCCTGTCGTTCATCCATAGCCTCCAGCCTTTCCAAGGCTTCATCGAGGTCCACCATCTCCGCCAAACGTGCGTTATAAGGCGTTATTCCGTCGATAAAGGTGAGAGCCGGCTCATTCCCGCCCCGTTTTTCCGCGTTCTGTTTGCGGGCATAGCTGATCAGGATCCTGCGCATGGCCAGAGCAGCAATAGCCAGAAAGTGGGCGCGGTTCTGATAGGTCGATTTATCCTGATCCACCAGTTTCAGATACGCTTCATGAACAAGGGCGGTGGTCTGCAGGGTATGATGTGGCCGGTCACGCCGCAGCTGGTGGTGAGCCTCATGGCGCAGGTGTTCGTAGACCAGCGGATAGATCCTGTCCACAAGCCTTTCGTCAGTATTGTTTAACCCATTGAGCAGCAATGTGATATCTTTTATGTCCGAATCCATGCTTTAGAGAGGACAGGCGCCTGTTTATTTTATTCTGTGCAGCTTTGTTATGATCACAAAGTAGCTGAACATACCTATATTTACAATATTAACATGTATATACCTTTGAAGGTGTGTTGTAATCGCATGTGTTATCAAACCAGTGTGGCAAGAATATACGCAACGAGCAGTCCCGCAAACATGACGCCATGAGGCAAAAGGATATGTCCCCAGAACATGATCCGTAAGATTCTGCCATACCCTCCACTCCGATACGAAGCAAGCCAGGAGCGGGTTATCTGAAGGTTTTTGATGCCGGATCGTTCACCGCGCATGAACTCCTCAATCTCATTGATGCGCTGGTAGTAAGCCAGCTGAAATGTTTTCCATGCGGCATCGATGATCCAAAACATGAAGCTCATAATCGATGCAAATAGCAGCAACTGCCACTTTCCGAAAAATGCTCCCGAACTTGCCAGTACGCCGATGATGGATACACTCCAGGCTTTGATGGTCAGTGATTTCGCATCAAAACTTTCAGTTGTGGTCTGAAGATGAAAATATTCCATCTCGAGGAGGGATCTGTCCAAAGTCATTCCGACACGTTCCTGTCTGGTATCTTTCATAGTTTGCACACGGTATCCGTATTAATCCGACCTGAAACAGACAGAGCTCAAGCCGTGCGTATCAGGTTGGACAAGGCCTGGAATTTCCCGGCCGCTTCTTCAAGCTGCGCCAGGTAGGGCTCTTTTTCACTTGCCTCGTAGACCTGCTGCAGATTCATGGCGACGGATTCCACATTGTACGCAGAGTGGAGCGTCTGGCCCAACTCCTCGGCTTTGTCGCGACCCAGTTCTTTTTCAAGCAATCCGGGAAGCGACATCGCATACTGTTCAAGCTCTCCGCATCGACCATGAGGGATTCCACCGACGCGGATTTCCGTCGACACCGCAGCCAGACACGTGCTGATTTTCTGGAAAAGATCCGAGATGTCTGCCCGGCGCTGACGGTCAGCCTGCCGAAGCTGCTCAGACATTCCGAGGAGTGATTTCGCTACATCCAGAATGATTTTGAAAATATCGATCATGGACGTCACCGTGTGAGGATGAATGGCAAGATGCTAAAAGTGATATGTAACTTATTATTAATACGTAAAATAAGTATATGTTGCCAGTGTTTTTTTTAACCCGGTGCCTGAGTGGTTGCGATATAAGCAGAGCGTTTTTTTTAAAAAAAAGCCCCGTCCCGAAAGGTGCTCTGAAAATGACCATGACAGCTGTTAAGGAAAAATTACAAATCCAATCTGAAACCGGTACGGAGTAATCTGCCGGGGTCGGGATAAGCAGCTACGGTTTCAAATTTTTCATCCAGAAGATTTTTAATCTCCACGAAAACCCTGGCAGAATAATTACTTCCAAAGGTGTAACCGGCTGTCAGATCAACAGAATAAAAATCACCAAGGGGATAATCTCCGTACTCTGCTATCCAGGCAGGATTGACGAACCGGTTATTCGTGTAGGCACCGGTATGATTGGCAAACAGATTGGCATCAAAACCTGCATGGTTGAAGAGGAAACCAAAATTCAAAATGATATTAGGCAAGTCATCATCTTTCACCATACTGTCACCCATTTGTTGCTGGCCTTCCATAAAAGTGGCATTGGCCGACAGAAAGCTGTGTATGACCGGGATGCTCAACATTGCCGACAACTCGAGGCCATGGCTGCGTTTTGTCATATTTTCATAGAGTTCCATCAGAATGCCGTTTTCGGTTGTAACGGTTTCACCACTTAAACCGAGAGCGTTATACCTTTGCGTGTAAAAAACGCTTGCGGAGAGTTCCGTATGATGCAATGCCCTGAAAATAAGGCCGAGATCATGCTGTAATCGTATTTCGTTATCCGGCGTTGATCCTTCCTTGTTGATACTGCCTCTTCGGGGCGCAATGGCGCCTCCGGCAAAATTATAGTGCAGCGAAACCGGTCCTGATACCAGCCAGGTAGCACCCAGCATGGATTGCCATTCGAGGGGTGCGGACTCATTCTTTATGGGTTCGACATTTCGGAAGCCGGCGGCGCTGCCTTCAATGCCAAAACCGCCAAATTCAACAATGTAGCCGTCTATCAGCCGGAAGCCGGCATCGAAAATATAATTTCCGGTTCTGTATTCACCGGCAACGACACCCGACCAGGTGTGCACATTGGTCCTGCGTCCGGCATAATAACGTTTACCTTCCGGTGCGACCCAGTGGTTATACAAACCGCCAAATCGTAACGTGACCGCCGAAGTCGGTGAGTAGCTGTGCAGCAGATTCAGTCCGTATTCGTAGTCTTCTTCGTGATGGGAAGTAGTGGTTTCATTCGGAATATCATATCGTACAAATTTTGCATCACGATATGCCACATTCGATTGAAGTTCGGTCAGAGAACGGTCATTCCATTTATACTGCAGTTTGGCAAATGCTAAAAAAGTATGGATCGGATCAAATGACTCTTGCCAGTTCAGCAGATTTGGAGCCCCCGGTTCAACGATCTGCAAAAACTGGCGTTCGCCGTAAATATACGTGGAGCCGGCCGAAAGATGAACCCTCGGGTTGATCGCCCAGTCCAGCTTTCCATGAAAATTTGATATTCGCTCTTTGCCGCGCCGGTCAGCCGGGCCATCCGTGCCGAAAAAGGAAGTCGAGACGTTAAAAGCGACATCATTGATTTTATTTCCGTAGCGGAGATTGGTGCTAAACTGGTTTTGTTGTCCGTAGCGCCCCGACACGGAGATCGTTTCGCGTTCCGGCTTTCTGGTCCTGATATCGATCAGGCCGCTCAAACCGCCAAGACCCTTCACCAGGGCATTGCTCGAGCGAATAATTTCAACGGACTCAATATCAAGAGCTGAAAAGAAATAGTGTGTTTCTTCAAATTCTCTTTGCCACACACCGTCTATGGAGTAATCCGGATAGGGATATCGCTGCCCTCTGACCGAGAAGAACTGTTTGGTTTTTCTGCCTCTTGTTTCGGTCAGGCCTCCCGGAATATATCTGACAGCATCGGTGACCGTGACGGCCCCCTGTCTTTCAATTTCAACAGAACCCACGCGAGAAATGGCCGGTGCCAACGAAATGGATTCTCTGGTAATTGAGGTATCGCTGACGGGGAAGAAATACTCGCCGAAAACAAAAATATTTTCCATCATCACATATTTTGCCTCCAGTGCTATCTCCAGAGTAGTTGTGGCATCTTCAGGAACCCGGATATTTATCTGCCTGGTCGCAAATCCAACCGATGAAATTGATACGAGATGTTGTCCGGCCGTTAATCTCAATTCGAAGAAACCGTCCGCATCCGTACTTGTACCATGATTGGTATCATTTAAGATGATATTGGCACCTGCGACCGGTTCTTCGGTTTCCGGATCAAAGACATAACCATGTACCGTGAAATTTTCCTGGGCATGGACGGAATTAATGATGGCAAAGCAGAAAAAGAATATTACAAGAACACGATAATTCATGAAAGCGATTTGTATTTAAAATGATGGATGAATAAATGGGATAAAAAAGCTGATTTCGCTACGGAGCCCGCAGCTCGAACCAGATGCCGTAATTCAGATCATCGGCACCGGCGGGCGTCGGAGTTTCAATGCGGTATGTATCAATTTTTAATTTTCTGAATATCTTTTCCAGCCGGATGGTTTCAGCCTGCCGGTCATACTCCATGGACCTGCCCTGTTGGTCTCGGATGGAGCGGGCGATTTCGACAGGCATATCACGTGCAAATCCCCGGCCGATATAGGCTACACCACCCGGTTTGAGCACACGCATGATCTCTTCAATACCAGGGAGGGTACAATCCCAGAAATGATAGCTGCCACGTGAGACGATGATATCCGCGTAATTGTCACGAAAGGGGAGTAGCTGGGCATCGGCGAAAATGGCGCTCACCTGATGGGCAATGCCCAGATTTTGAGCTTCATCATAAAAGTGGCTGAAAAAATGCGGATTGATATCGACATTGATCCA